>DATIOP010000170.1:0-18252 GCA_035472975.1 Gemmatimonadales bacterium | reverse complement strand
CTGTTGCGCTGGACAGTGGGTTCGCGATGGCCTGGCGAAAACTGGCGGCGGCCCTGACTAATTCGCTGTCGGGCCAGGAAGAGGGTATCGCGGCGGCGACCAAGGCCTACGAGAACCGTGACCGGCTGCCCGAAATCGAGCGCTACCAGACCACGGCCTATTATTTCTGGCTAGTGGACTATGACCCGGAGAAGGCCATCAGCGCATACCAGGCTATCCTCGATATCAATCCGGATGAACCGATCGCCTCCAACAATCTCGCGCTCGTGTGGAGCGAGCAGCGAGAATGGGCCCGGGCCGAGAGCCTGACTACTCGCAGTGTGGCGGCCGGTGCGGGCGGCAATACGTTCAATACGCTGGCCGACGCCCAGATGTCTCAGGGGAAGGATGCGGCGGTGCGGGCGACCATGGCCGAATTCCTCCGCGGCGACAGCACTAACGCTTTACCGCGCGTGGTTCATGCGCTCTACATGGGCTCGCGGCATTGGTACGACAGCGCCGAAACTGATCTCCGCTGGCTCGAGCAACATGCTCGCGAGCCAGAGGACCGCGCCTTCGTGCCTGGGTTCCGCGCTGAGGCGCGACTGATCGCCGGCCAGCTCCGGGAGGGAGAGAAGCAGCAGCGAGCGTTCATGGCCGAGGGTGAGCGACGAGGTCTTCCACGCGACTATCTGATCGGGGTCACCTCGCTCGCCGATGTCCAATCCCTCTACCGGGCCGATCCTGCCGGTGGGGCGCGGGTCCTCGATGCGGCGCTTGCCCGGTACCCGGCGGCGAGCATGTCGGCGCTGGATCGTCCCTACGTGCTGCTGGCCACTTCGTACGCGATCGCGGGGCAGCCGGCGCGTGCGCGTCAACTCATGAAGGAATACGCGGCCCGGGTCCCTCCCGGACTGCAGCGCCACAATGCGTATCGGCACATGGCGACGGGCTACATTGCGCTCGCGGAGGGCCGGTCTCAGGATGCCATTGCCGCCTTCCGCACCTGGTGGGACGAGGCCGACTGCACCAACTGCGCGCTTCCCGACCTGGGGCGAGCCTATGACCAGGCTGGTCAGCCCGACTCGGCTTTGGCGGTGTACCAGCGGGCCGCGGACAATCCCGGCGGCATTATCACGATCTATCAGGATGCGTTCAATCTAGAGCACACCTACCGCCGGCTCGGGGAGCTGTACGAAGAGAAAGGAGACCGCGACAAGGCGCTGGATTACTACGGCAGGTTTACGGCGCTCTGGAAAGATGCGGATCCGGAGCTGCAGCCGCAGGTCCGAGAAGTGAAGCAGCGGATGGCCAAGCTGGCCGGCGAGAAAGCGACCCCGTAATCATGGCTCCTGAGAAGAAGGCCGCGAAGAAGGGCGGCCGCCGGAAGAAAGCGGTCGAGCCGCGCGGCCTCGCGGCCAGCGAGGTAGTCGGCGGATCGGTCGAGTCGATAGATGAGCTGACGGCTGGAATCCTCACGGATGGTGGAGCGGTGATCGGGGCGTACCGGGAACCGCTCGGCAGCATGTGGCAGGTGATCGCGGCGCTGCCGATCGAGAAGGTCTCGCCAACTCCGTATCAGCGCGATCTCTCCCCCGCTCACGTGACACGGCTGTCCAAGGCAATCGACAAGCTGGGGCGGTTCATGGATCCGATCGTCGCGGTGCGTACCCCGGACGGGCTCTACTGGACTCCTAACGGGAGCCATCGCCTGGCCGCGATGCGCGCGCTGGGTGCCCGGTCCATCATGGCATTGGTGGTCCCCGAGGCGGAGGTTGCCCACAGGATCCTGGTTCTCAATACCGAGAAGGCCCACAATGTCCGGGAGCGCGCCTTCGAGGTGATTCGTCTGGCGGAGGATCTGGCCCAGCTCGATGACGGCCTCGAGAGCAGCTACGAGACCGAGTTCGAGGAGCCGTCTCTGCTGACGCTGGGCTGTTGCTACCAGGTCAATAGCCGCTTTTCGGGTGGCGCCTACCAGCCGGTCCTCAAGCGGGTCGAGAGCTTCATGGCTCTCAAGCTTTCCCGTGCTCTCGAAGTGCGGCGGGAGCGGGCTACTCAACTACTGGAGCTCGATGCCGCGGTGGCGGAGGCGGTTGCAGCGCTCAAGAAGCGAGGTTTCGAGAGTCCTTACCTCAAGGCGTTCGTCCTGGCGAGAATCAATCCCCTGCGCTGGGACAAATCGGAGAAGAAGCCACCATTCGATGCCACGATCGCCAAGATGCTTGCTGCCGTAGCGAAATTCGATGTCAACAAGATCAGAGCCGACCAGGTCGCCCGAAGCGGCGGTCCGCCGGACGACTCCTAGAGCTAGTTTCCTCTCTTCCCCCAGGACTTCTTCATGGCCGATCACTGGATCTCGGTTCGTCGCCGGCTCGCGCTGGCTCTCCTGCTGCTTATACCCGCGGGCCTTTCCGCCCAGGAACGAGTCACGATCGGATTCGGTGGCGGCGCCACGATTCCCGCCGCTACCACGGCGGACAACTTCACGACCGGATGGAACGTCCTCCTGAATGCGCAGTATACTCGCGCCCGCTCTCCGTTCGGCGGCGAAATGTCCTTCGCCTATCATGAAATGGACCTGAAAGGCGGCGCGTTCGGCAAGACTAAGATCATCGCGCTTACCACGTCTCTGCTCGTCAGCTTCCCGACCGACCCGCGATCCAAGTCCGCTGTCCGGGTCACCTTCGCTGGCGGAATCGGGGGGTACTTCCATGAGCTGGAACTGAACGGATCGAGCGACACCAACTATCCCTTCGGAGTGAACGGTGGCGCGGGCATCGACCTCTACATGAACAAGAAGCGGACCGCCGCGCTTTTTCTGGACGCGCGGTATCACCACATTTTCGCCAGTCAGGACGTCGACATGATCCCGATCACCTTCGGCTTGAAGCTCCGGGCGAAGTAACCAGCCACCGGTATGGGTCACACAATGGTCTCACTGCGCGCATGCACCATCGCCCGCCTTTCCTGGCTCATGGCTACTGCGGTTTTGGCGGTGCCGCTTGCCGCGCAGGACTCCTCCGGCAGCGGCGGGGGCGGTGACATCGAGCTGTCCCGGGCCCAGATCCAGGCCGAGCGCCAGGCGATCATCAACCGGGCGATGGAACTGACCGATTCGGAAAGCACGAAGTTCTGGCCGCTCTACCGGGAATTCCGCACCAAGATGGCCGAAGTGACCGACCGGCAGGTGGCGGTGATCAAGGAGTACGCCGCCACGTACAACTCGATGACCGACGAGCAGGCGGACAAGCTGATGTCGAACTACATGGATTTTCAGAAGGACAAGCTGAATCTGGAGAAGGACTACGTGAAGAAGTTCAAGAAGATCCTGCCGACCCGCAAAGTGGCCCGGTATTTCCAGCTCGAGCACAAGCTCGACGCGGTCATCGATTACGATCTGGCCAGGTCCATCCCGCTACTGCAGTAGGAACCGCCTTCAGGGCGACCGCCTGCTCAAGCCGACATAAAGCAGGCGGGCGAAACGCTGGCCGTAACGAGATCCGCCGAAAGCCTGATCGAATTCGCGAGTCGGTTGAGTAGCGAGGTATTGCTCCACCGACTGGCCCGCCCCGATTGCCGCAAGGGTTCGCTCCCGCACCGTCACCAGCATCTTCCGGTAGGTCGCGACTTCGGCGCGGTTGGTTACCCAGCCGTGCCCGGGCACGATACGGGTCTTGTCGTCGGCATGGGTCAGGACGAGATCCACTCCCCGGATCATTCCGTCCAGCGTCCCGCCGCCCCACCAGTCGAGGAAGGGAGGCGCTCCCAGCTCGACGATATCTCCGGTATGAATCACGTTCGCGTCGCGGAACCAGATGACGGCGTCGCCGCTGGTGTGGGCCGAATCTGCGTGCAGAGCCATGACGTGGCCCTCGAAGGGCAAGGCCAGCGAGTCGTCGAACACGCTGTCCGGCAGGGCGGCAGGATCGGCTGCCTCCCGATGCCATTCCTCCCACTCGGCGATCACCGTGTCCTTCTTCGCCTCGCCGACCAGGAGTCGTTCGGCGAAGATGCGCGCACCCTGGGCCCGCCAGTGCGGATTGCCCTCGATGTGATCGGCGTGATAGTGGGTGTTCACCAGCAACTGGACCGGCAACTTCGTCACGGTGCGCAGCGCCGAATCAGCCAGCCCGACTCGGCGCCCGCTCTGGCCATCGACCAGCAGTACGCCCTTGGAGCCAACCAGGGCGACGATGTTGCCATTCGTGAAGCCCGAGATGACGTAGACGCTCGGCACCACCTGGGCGATCCGCATGGTCATCACATCCTGCTCTTGAGCGTGAAGTCGCCCCGGCAGGAGGATGGCGATTGCGACAAAGAAACGCAGAGTTCTCTGCGTCTCCGCGTTGACAGTTTGACCAGATGAAACGCAGAGGCGCAGAGGTCGCCGAGGCCTGATGGAATGGTGATCCAGCCTTGTCATCACCTTCATGTATTGTGTTTTCAGCATTGTGTGTGGGAATCGGAGGCTCACGCGGTTCTACGGCAGGATCGAGCAGCCGGTTTCCTGAGGCGCGGCTACCCGGGGACCGGGGGACACGACAGCTCTGATTACAGGCCGATCTTCATCATCTCTGCGTTCTCTGCGTTCATCTGCGGCGTTCTAGCTGATCGGCGTTCGCTTCCTCGTCGCTCTGGGGAGCATCTTCGGCCGATTGCCTCCTGCACTGCCAGGGCTCATTTCCCCCCAGCCGGAAGATTCTCCTCGACGAACCGGGTCAGCAGGCTGTAAAGGTGTAGCGTCGTGCCCTCTCCCTCGAAGATTCCGTGGGTCCGGTTGGGATACTCCATCATCGTGAATGGCCGGTTCGCGGCCACCAGGGCATTGATCAGCCGCTCGGTCCCCTGATAGTGGACGTTGTCATCCCCGCTCCCATGAACGACCAGCAGCTTCGCCTTCAGATTAGCGGCGAAGTTGAGCGGTGAGCTCCGCTTGTAGTCTTCCTCGTTCTGCTGCGGGAGCCCCATGTAGCGCTCCTGGTAGATCGTGTCGTAGAGATGCACGTCGGGCACCGGGGCCACCGCCATCCCCATGCGATAGACCTCGGGATCGCGAAACAGGACGTTGAGCGTCGTGGATCCCCCACCACTCCAGCCCCAGACGCCGAGCCGGGTGGAGTCCACCCATTTCCAGCGGCCGATGGCTCGCGCGGCGCCGGCCTGATCGTCCGAGACCAGCAGCCCGAATTTCCGGTAGATGCATCTTCGCCACTCCCGTCCGCGGAGCGACGGTGTGCCCCGGTTGTCGAGGCTCATGACCACGTAGCCCTGCTGGGTGAGCATGAGGTGCCAGAGGTAGTCCTCCCAGCCCCAGCTGTCCAACACGGTCTGCGCGGCCGGCTCGCCGTAGACGGTGAACAACACCGGATACTTGAGGGTCGAGTCGAACCCGGGAGGACGCATCACATACCCATCGAGTGTCACGCCGTTCCCCGCATCCACCTTGAAGAAACCCGCTGGCCCACGCTTAAGCCGAGCGACGGTCTCCTTGAGCTTGGCGTTGTCTACGAGGGTGCGGACCACCTTGTGATCGGGGAGATGAATCAGCTCGGTCACCGGCGGCACGCCGAAAGACGAGTAGTAGTGGAAGGCCCATGCCGCACCGGGCGCGATTGAATAGTTGTGGGTGCCGGCCTGATCGGCGGGCGTCAACCGCTCGGCCGGAGCACTGCCGTCGAGTCGCGCACGGTAGAGATAACGCTGCGTCGGGTTGTCGGGCGACGCCTGGTAGTAGACCCAGCCCCCTGCCTCATCGATGGTCAGCACCTGCGCGATATCGAAGTTGCCCGGCGTCAGGAGGTGCAGGTCGCTCCCATCCCGCGATACGGCGTACATGTGGCGCCAGCCGTCCCGTTCGCTGACCCAGGTGAAGCGCTTGCCGCCGTCCAGCCAGCGCATGTCGTCCACCACGTCCACCCAGGCGCTGTCCTGATCGGTCAGGATCGTGCGTACCTTGCCGCTCTTGGCATCACCCAGCATCAGCTGCAGCGTGTCCTGGAGGCGATTGAAGTGCTGCAGCACCACTTCGTCAGAGCTGGCGGCCCACTCCATTCGCGCGATGTAGGTGTTGCGGGGATCGCCTGGCGTCTGCAGCCAGCGCGTCTTGCCGCCATTGGCATCTACGACGCCAACCCGACAGGAAGAGTTAGTGGTCCCCGCCTTCGGGTACTGAACCGGAATGGTGAAGGAGTAGAGCGAGTCGGTGTTATCGATCAGCAGGAAATCCCGCACCCCTGAGGCGTCGAGCTGCCAGTAGGCAATCCGCTTGCCGTCGGGGCTCCAGCGGAAACCGTCCCGATCGTCGAATTCTTCCTCGTAGACCCAATCGAAGGTCCCGTTGATCGTGGTGCGAGACCCGTCCGAGGTGAGCCGGGTGATCTTCCCGTCCTTGAGCCGCTCCACATAGAGGTTGTTCTCTCTCACGTAGGCCACTCGATCGGCCTGGGGCGAGAACTTCGCGAACATGAGGGTCGATGGCTTGGCATCCGATCCCCCCAGTTTCCGGAGCTTTCCGGTCGCGACTTCGAGCACCCAGTAGTCGCCCCGGGTGTTCTGGCGCCACACCCGCTTGGAGTTGGTGTACAGCAGGACCCGCTGCCCGTCGGTGGAAAACGTGAAGTTTTCTACCCTGAGGGGGACCGAATCGCCGGTCGGGATCAACCTCGCCGCCGCCAGAAGGACCTGCTTCTGTCCGCTGGCCGGATCGGTTCGCACGAGGTCACGCCCCCGGCCGTCGGGAGCGCGCTCGAAGGTGGTGTAGCCCGAGTCGTGCAACCAACGGGCTGGCCCGAAGAACTCCGGTGAAAAGTCGTCCGATGTGAAGAGCCGCTCGAGAGTGACCAGCGAGGAATCCTGCTGGGCGGCGAGGGGAGGCGCGCCCACGAGAATGACGAGCGTGGCCGCGAGAGGGTGCAGGCGCATTGGTATCGGCCCCAGGTTACGGTGTACGAGCCTTCTCCAGCACGGTGGCGGCACTGTCGATCAGGCTCGCCGCCTTCTCCAGCACGGCAGCGGTGCGGGTAACCTGGGTATCGACCGCATCCCAACTGCCCTGTTCGATCGCCTCACGCACCGCGGGGAGTGTCTTCACGGAATAGCCAGAGAGGAGTCCCGGTGCATAGAGGTAGTGGCGATACCATGGGCGCCCCGGCAGGCCATCCTCCTGAAGGAACGTGCGCTCGAGCTGGGCCATCACGGCGCTCACCGACCGCGCGGCCGGCTTTTCCAGACCCGCGCCGCCTCCAGCCGCCAGACTGTCGTAAGCCGAATCGTAGCGGAGAGCGCTTTCCCTGAGCCGAGCTCCGGCGTTATCTAGGGGAGCGAAATTCAGGAATGGCGGTTCCGCCGCGTGCGCCGGAGGCACCAGGGGCTGGCGGGGATCCGAGATTGCGGTGTAGACCCCTTCGCTGATCTGGCGATTGCGCTCGATGATCGAATCGCGGCGTGTTGCCGCGAGAGCTTTCACTTGTCCGGTGTATCCCGCGACCGTCTCGGCGAGAGTCGAAGCGCGGAAAGGCAGGACGTCCGCTCCAGCCAATCGCATGACCAGCGTCCCGGCCACCTGGGACAGGGCCCGGTTGTAGGTGAAGCCGGTGTCGGCGAACCGGGTGTACCAGGCGAAGCTGTCATAGATGGAGTGATAGACCCCATCCGAGCCCGGGTCCTCTCCACCGAAGCCGAGGTTGAGCGAGGCGATTCCCAGGTGCTGCAGGAAGGGCGTGAAGTCGGAGCCCGATCCCAGTGCACCGATCCTCAGATCGGCCCGATCCCGGGCTTCGCGCCGGGTCGAGTCGGTGCCGGTCGCTATCTCCTGCAACTGAGCGCGCTTCCATACCGAGAGTCCGGTCTCCGGATCGGTCACGTCGCGGGCAGCGTCGTTTACCGCCTGTTCCAGTGTGTGCGACCCCGCAGCGCCGAAGAATCCGCGGTCGTTGCCGTCGGTATTGATGTAGACCGCGGCGTGTTTCCGTAATTCTTCCCCGTGCTGCTCCGCCCACTCGGTCGAGCCCAGGAGTCCCTGTTCCTCGCCGTCCCATGCCGCAAACACGATAGTGCGACGCGGTTTCCACCCTTGGCGTGCGAGAGCGCCCATGGCGCGCGCCTCTTCCAGCAACGCGACAAGACCGGAGATGGGATCCTCCGCCCCGTTGACCCAGGCATCGTGATGGTTACCCCGCACGATCCATTCGTCGGCCGCGTCAGCGCCGGGAATGCGGCCGATCACGTCGTAGAGCGGCACCAGCTTCCAGTCGAACTTGAGCTTGAGATGGACCTTTGCCGCGCCGTCACTGCCCAGGTGGTAGGCGAGCGGCAATCCGCCACGCCACTCCTGCGGGGCCATTGGTCCACCAAGGGCGGCGAGAAGCGGCTGTGCGTCTCCCGGCGAAATCGGCAGGACCGGGATCTTGGTGATGCCCCACGCCGAATCCAGCGGCAGGCGATGCACGCCGGGCTTGGCTCCAACAAAGGGGGTCAGCGGATCGCCCGACGCAATCGGTTGATCCTTCACGCTGCCGCGCTGCACGCCCTCCTTTGGCCGGTACGCGCCTTTGGGATAGGTGTCACCGGCGCCGTAGCCGTCGTCCTGCGGATCGGAATAGATGAGACAGCCGACCGCGCCATGCTCCCCTGCCAGCTTGGGCTTGAGTCCCCGCCAGCCGGCTCCGTAGCGCGCGAGCACGATGGCGCCCTTGACCGAAACGCCCATCCGCTCCAGCCGCTCGTAGTCGGCCGGCATCCCGTAGTTCACGTAGACCAGCGGCGCCGTCACGTCGCCGTCCCGGGAGTAGGCGTTGTAGGTCGGTAGCTGCTCGGCGGACTGGGACGAGGTCGGATCGTTCTTCAGTGCCGGTTCCTTTAGCGTCGCGACAAACCTGGTCGGCGCCACCAGCTCGACGTGGCGTTCGAGAGGGGTAGGGAACAGCACCTGGAAGGTGTCGATCGACGCGTCGAGTCCCCAGCTCTTGAACTTCCCGTACAACCACTCGGCGTTGTCCCGGTCGTAGGCCGATCCCAGGTGATGGGGCCGCGCGGTCAGTCGCCGCATCGACTCCCGCGCCGAATCGGGCGTGATCATGTCCCGGAACTTCGCTTCCCAATCCCGTTGGTCCCGGGACCGGGCGGCGGAGAAACCCCGCAGCGGGGTCGGGTCATCGGTTCGAGCAGCGAGAGTTGTGAGGAGAAGCGGGAGAAGAAGTGCCGAGCGAAGATTCCGGGTCATTGTCGAGAGAGCAGGGGTGGGAATACGGTAAGCCGTCAGCCATCAGCCGTCAGACAAGCCCTAAGCCGTAAGCCATGGGCTTCAGGTTGTTCAATCTTCAATCTGAAATCTTCAATCAGCCGTTCCGTCTCACGGAACGGCTGACGTCGTCGGCCCCGCCAACCCGACCGCGTCCATCATGAACGCGTAACGGAAGGCAGCTTCGTGGAGGCGCTCGTAGCGGCCCGAGGAGCCACCATGTCCGCCCGCCATATTGGTCTTGAGGTAGAGCGGATTCTGGTCGGTCTTGAGCGAGCGGAGTCGAGCCACCCACTTGGCGGGCTCCCAGTACATGACCTGCGAATCGTTCAGCGACGTGGTGACCAGCATCCACGGATAGTCCTTCGCCGCCACGTTGTCGTAGGGCGAGTAGCTCCGCATGTAGGCGTACTGCTCCGGCACGGCCGGGTTCCCCCACTGCTCCCACTCCTGGGCGGTCAACGGGAGCGACGCATCGCTCATCGTGTTGATCACATCCACGAACGGCACGTCCGCGACGATCGCCCGGAACAGGTCGGGGCGCATGTTGGCCACCGCACCCATGAGCAACCCGCCGGCGCTGCCGCCGTTGGCTACGAGCCGCTCGGAAGTGGTGTACTTGCGGCGAATCAGCTCCTCGGCGACGTCGATGAAATCGTTGAACGTGTTCTTTTTGTTCAGCATCTTGCCGTCGTCGTACCAGCGGCGACCCATCTCCTGCCCGCCGCGAATGTGCGCGATGGCGTAGATGAACCCGCGATCCACCATGCTCAACACATTGGAGTTGAACGTGGGCTCGAGGGTGAAGCCATACGATCCGTAGGCGTAGAGCAGCAGCGGGTGAGAGCCGTCAAGCTGGGTGCCCTTGCGGAGCAGCACCGATACCGGGACCGAGACCCCGTCCCGGGCCGGCGCCATGAACCGCTGCACCTCGTAGCTGTTCGCGTCGTAGCCGCTGGGAATCTCCTGCCGCTTCTTCAGTTCCCGCTTCCGGGTCGCAAGATCGTAGTCATAGACGGAGTTGGGCGTCACCAGCGAGGAATAGCTGAACCGGTAGGTCTGGGTGTTGAACTCGGGGTTGCCGCCGGGGTAGACGCCGTAGGCCTTCTCCGGGAACGTGACGTAGTGGATCTTGTTGTTCTTGAGGTCGGCAACCCGGAGCCGGCGAAGCCCGTCCGAGCGCTCGCTAACCACCACGAAGTTCTTGAACGCGTCCACTCCCTCGACAAAGACCGAGTCGCGGTGCGGAAGCCAATCGACCCAGTTGGCCGGCCCGGGATTGTCCTCCGGTGCCTTCACGATCCGGAAGTTGGTGGCCGAATCGTTGGTGAGGATCAGGAAGAATCCGTCGGCGTGGTCTACGCTGTATTCGACGTTGGGCCGGCGGGCCGCGACCACCCGGGGCTCACTGGTGGGACTGGCAGTGGGAATGATCCGCCACTCTGATGAGGTAAAGCCGTCGGCGGTGATGAAGACATACTTCCCGCTGCGCGACCGCTGCACGCCGACATTGTTGAGGACGTTGTCTTCCTGAAACACCTTGGCGTCCTGCTCCCTCGGTGTGCCGATCGCATGCCGCCAGACGGTGTTACCCCGCTTGGCGGAATCGGCGGTCATATAGAAGAACGTCTTATTGTCGTTCGCCCAGGCTGTCCCGTTCCAGACGTTGGGAATCTGGTCGACGATCTTGCCGGTCTTGAGATCCTTGACGTAGAGCGTGTATTCCCGGAAGGCGGTGAGATCTTCGAGGTACAGCAGGGTCTCACCATCGGGGCTGACATCGACGCCGCCCAGCGCGTGGAACTTTTTCCCCTCCGCCAGGGCGTTCTGGTCGAGGTACACTTCCTCCGGCGCCGATAAGGAGCCGCGCTTGCGGCAGAAGATCGGGTAGTTCTTGCCCTGCTCCGTGCGGCTGTAGTACCACCAGCCGGTGTCGAACATCGGCACGGACAGATCGGTTTCCTTGATCCGGCCCAGCATCTCCTGGTAGAGCTTGTCCTGCAGCGCCTCGGTGTGCTTCATCTTCTGCGTCGTGTACGCATTCTCGGCTTCGAGGTAGGCCGTTACTTCGGGATTGGTCTTTTCCCGGAGCCAGAAGTAGTCGTCTACCCGCACCTCCCCGTGCAGGGTATCGACCTTGGGAATCTGCCGAGCCACCGGCGGATCCTGGGGTGAAGCAGCTTCAATTGGGATAGCGAGAGCGCACATGACGGCGACCAGGCGAAGCGACATTGGAGATCCCGGATTCGGGAAGGGGAGGGAGCATAGGGCCGCCAAGGACCGTCGGCAAGACGAAGGGAAACCGCGAGAGGTGGCCGATTTCGCCGCGGAGAGGTAAGTCACTGGCATGTTTCAGGTTGGGTCACTGACCCGGTTTGGATCTTTCACTAGGAGCCACCGTACGGAGGCTCCCCACCCGGCTGAGAGAACGCAATGGTTCATCTCCTCGCACTGGTCGTTCCGATCTGCGGGATTCTGGGGCTCGATCCCTGCCCCACAACGCCTCCGCCGCCTTACGCGATTACCGGCGTCAGCGTGCTGCCTATGGATCGTGAGCGGGTACTCGAAGGCTATACGGTAATTGTCCGAAACGGTGCCATCGAGACGCTAGGTCCCGGCGACAAGGTTTCGGTACCCCAGGATGCGGTCCGAATCGACGGGCGGGGGAAGTATCTCATCCCCGGTCTCACCGAGATGCATACCCACCTCAGTCCAGGCGCGGGAGATCCGGGAGACGGTCTGGGACGGCAGCTGCGCCTGGCGCTCGCCAACGGGGTCACCACGTTGCGCGGCCTCGTCGCCCCGCCCGGGATCATCCCGATCCGAGACAAAGTGAATTCGGGCGCGATCCTGGGCCCGACTCTCTACGTCGCGGGACCTTCACTCAACGGCAAGTCAGTCCCCGACCCTGAGACCGGCCGGCGCATGGTCGAAGACGCCAAGCGCCAGGGATACGACCTGCTCAAGACCCACGGGGGACTGACGGCGGAAAGCTACGACGCAATCGTCGCCGCGGCGAAGGCAACCGGCCTTCGGTTGGTGGGACACGTGACTCAGGGTTACGGGCTGGATCGCGCGCTGGCGGCCGGACAGCAAGTCGAACACCTGGACGGGTATATCGCCGCCGCTCTCCCGGCAGGCGTGGCCGCGCCCGACGACCAGATCATCCCGGACGAGATCGCGGCAAAAGTCACTCCGGAGGGGATTCGAGCGATCGCCGATAAGACCAAGAGCGCCGGGGTTTGGAACGGGCTGACTCTCGCGATCTTCCAGGTCTTCGCCAGCGGCAAATCACCCGCGGAACTCGCCGCCGCACCCGAGATGAAGTACGTCCCAGCGCAGACGATTTCGAGCTGGAGCGATCAGATGAAAACCGATGCTCCCGGGTCGCTGCCGGTTTACCTCGCGGTGCGGGATTCGATCGCGGTGGCCTTGTACCGTGCCGGGGCTCGACTGCTGGTGAGCGGAGATGCTCCCCAGATTTTCCTGGTCGCCGGTTTCGGCACCCACCGAGAGATGCAGGCGATGGCCCACGCCGGAATACCCACCTACGCCGTCCTCGAAGCGGCAACCCGTAACGCTGCCGAGTGGCTGGGCCGCACCGACGCCGGCACCATCGCGCCGGGAAAACGGGCCGATCTCGTGCTGCTCGACGCCAATCCCCTGAGTGACATCGCCAACGCGTCACGCATCCAGGGCGTGATGTTACGTGGCGTGTGGTACGACCGGGCGGCGCTGGATGGGATGCTGGCCGAGGTGGAGGCGTCAGTAAGGAGTGAGGAGTAAGGAGTGAGGAGTAAGGAGTAAGGAGTAAGGAGTGTCCGCTCTTGCTCCTCACTCCTCACTCCTCACGTTCCCGCAGTTTTCCCCGGTCCACCTTCCCCAGGTGGGTCAGTGGAAGCCCATCGACGAAGCGGATGACCCGGGGATGCTTGTATGGCTCGAGACGGTCTCTTACGAAGGCCTTGAGCTCTTCCGCCAGATCGGGCCGCTGCTCGCGGGGCACTACGAACGCATGGGGCTTCAACAGGCCGCTCGAGTCCACCACTCCGACCACCGCCACCTGCAGGACAGCGGGATGTTGCGAGAGACAATTCTCGACTTCCTGCGGAGCGAGCCACTTCCCCGAGACCTTCAGCATGTCGTCTGACCGACCGCAGTAGCTGAAGAAGCCATCCGGAGAGCGGCTCAACATGTCGCCCGAAACGAACCATTCGCCGCGAAATCCCTGCTGGGTCTTCTCCATCTGTTGCCAGTATCCGATGGCGCGCGATCCGCCGCGGACCCATAAATATCCCACCTCGCCGTCGGCGAGTTCTCTCCCTCCCTCGTCACAGACCTTCACCTCGAAGCCCGGTACGACCTCACCCAGGGTCCCGGGACGAATCCGACCAAGCCGGTTGGATAGAAAGATGTGCCACATCTCCGCCGTGCCCAGGCCGTCGAGCAGGGGAACGCCGAAGGCCTTATCCCATCGGCCATGAAGCTCCGCCGGCAGCCCTTCGCCTGCCGAGGTGGCCAGTCGGAGCGAGGAGAGGTCGGCGCGACCCGCCTCCGGGTCGTTCACCATATGGTTGATCATGGTGGGGACGTTGATCAGAATCGTGGGCCGGTGGCGGGCGATTTTCTCGAACACGACCTGAGCGGTACAGCGCTCCGGAAAAAGCACCGCCGAGGCGCCCACCGAGAACGGAAACAGCAGATTGGACCTGGTCGCGTAACCGAAGAAAAGTTTGGGCACGGAGAGCGTGACATCCGTCTCGGTGTAGCCGATGACGTGGCGCGCGTAGCACTCGGTGGTATTGGCGAACGAGGTGTGGGTCTGAACCACGGCCTTGGGATGCCCGGTGGTTCCACCGGAGAAAAGCCAAATCGCGGGGTCGTCTCGGTGTGAGGGAAAATTCGCCAGCGCGACCGGAGCATCGGCAAGGCGCGCCGGCCAATCCGCATCCTCAACTACCAGCAGCCGCTTGAGGTGCATCGAACGACTCGCAGCCGCCTCGAAGGCCTTCGATGCATCGCGGTGGATCACAGCCACCGTGGCGCGGGAGTAGTTGAGAAAGTATTCGACCGCGTCGGGCTTGAGTTCCGGGTTGACCATCACCACGACCGCGCCAATCTTCAGGGTGCCAAAGAGCGCCCCGACGAACGCAGGGCTGTCCGGCAGCGCGATCAGCACCCGTTGCTCGGGCTCCGCCCCTGCCTGGCGCAAAAGGTGGCCGAAGCGGTTCGCCAGAACCTCCACCTGGCCATAGCTCAGCCGTCCCTCATCGGTGATTAGTGCGGTCCGTTCGCCGCGGCCCTCGCGGACTCGCGCATCGAGAAAGTGGTCCGCGATGTTGAACTGCTCGGGCGGATGGAAGGACATGATCATCCCGGGTTGGTTCTGGCGCTCTCCAAGGACACAATAACCGTGCACGAACTCGCCGCAATGACGTGGGAGGAAGTGCGCGACCTCGACGGCCAGGCCCTGGTCGCCATTCTTCCCGCCGGCGCCGTCGAGGCCCACGGCCCCCATCTGCCGCTCGATACCGACGTTGTCATCGCCGGAGCAATGGCTCGTGCGGGGGCGCGGCGGCTTTCGGTGCGCCATTATCCCGTTGTGATCCTTCCACCGCTCGTCTACACCGCGGCCGAGTTCGCGGCCGGGTTCCCCGGGACCTTGTCACTCCGGCCCGAGACGGTCACCGCCACGGTGGTCGATATCGCCCGCAGCCTGACGAGGCACAAGGTTGCCGTGCTCGCGCTCGCAAATGCGCACCTCGATCCGGCGCATCTGGGTTCGCTCGAGGCAGCCGCGGTGGAAATCCGTCGCGAGGGCCGGCTCCGGGTCGCCTTTCCCAATATCGCTTCCCGCCCCTGGTCGCTTCGGCTCTCCGAGGAGTTCCGGAGCGGAGCCTGTCACGCGGGCCAGTTCGAGACCTCGATCGTGCTCGCCGAGCGACCGGACGCGGTTCGGGAACGGCTGCGCACGAGCCTGACGCCCAATCCGTCATCGCTCTCAGTCGCAATCCGCGAAGGGAAGCGGACTTTCGAAGATGCGGGCGGCCCTCAGGCATACTTCGGCGCCCCGGCAGCTGCTACGCCGGAGGAAGGCGAGGCGACGGTCGAGACTCTGGGTGCCATCCTCGAGGAAGCCGTGCTCACGGAGCTGGGCCGACCGATGGACTCCGCGTGATTTCACTGGCGGGAAAAACGGCCGTGGTGACCGGCGCCGGCAGGGGCATCGGCGCTGCGTGTGCCCGTGCGCTGGCCGGAGCCGGCGCCCGGGTGGTACTGGGGGCACGGACCCGCAACTCGGTTGAGAGGGTGGCCGCCGAACTTCGAACACTCGGGCATGAAGCTGCGGCCACGGTCTCCGACGTGACCGATCCCGCGAGCGTCGACGCCCTCGCCCGGTTCTCGGCCGAACGCTTCGGGGAAGTAACTCTCCTCGTCAACAACGCCGGCATCGGTCACGCGGCGCCCCTCGAGCGCCTCACGCTCGACGATTGGAATCGGGTCATGGCGGTGAACGCGACCGGCACGTTCCTTTGCACCAAGGCCTTTCTGCCTGCCATGGTCAAGCGGGGGTGGGGCCGGGTAGTGAATGTGGCGTCGGTTGCCGGCCTCAGCGGAGGCAGGTACATCGCGGCCTATGCCGCCTCCAAACACGCGGTGGTTGGATTTACCCGTTGCGCGGCGCTGGAAGTCGCGGGCGCCGGCGTAACAGTAAACGCAGTCTGCCCTGGCTACGTCGACACCGAGATGACGCGAGAGTCGCTCGAACGCATTGCGATGAAGACCGGCCGGAGCCGGGAGCAGGCCCTGGAGGCCGTCCTTACGGGAACACCGCAGAGCCGGCTGATTACTCCGGACGAGGTCGCGTTCGAGGTGCTCAGGCTCTGTGCGGAGGACGCGCGTGAGATCAACGGCCAGACGATCGTGCTGGATGGCGCCGGCCTGACCTGAACCCGAGTCCCAATCCATGTCCCGTTACCAGATCATCAACCCCGACTCCCTCGGAGTGCCACGCGGGTGGAACAACGGCCTGCTGGCGGCCACGGGCGGGCGGCTACTCTTCATCGCCGGTCAGACTGCGCGCGATGACTCCGGACGGGTCGTGGAGACGGGCTTCGTCGAGCAATTTGATCGGGCTCTGGGGAATGCGCTCGAGGTACTGCGAGCCGCCGGGGGCAGTCCGGATGATGTGGGCCGGTTCACGATCTATGTCACCAGTCTCGACGAGTATCGCGGCAGCCTCAAGCCGCTGGGCGAGGTATACCGGCGCCGAATGGGTCGCCATTACCCGGCGATGGCGGTGGTTGAGGTCCGGGGTCTGGTCGACCCCGGGGCCAAGGTAGAGATCGAAACGACGGCTGTGCTCGGTCGAGAATAACTTCGCCGATCAATTCAACGACTGGAGCCTTCGGCAACCATGCCCTTCGCCGCCCGTTCCTTTCAGTACCGGCTCGACAGCACAACCGGCGTGGCCACTATCACGCTGAACCGGCCCGAGCGACTCAATGCCCTCACCTTCGAGGTGTATGCCGAGCTGCGGGACGCGTTCCGGGCGCTCGATACCGAGGCGGGCGTCCGCGCGATCGTGATCACCGGCAACGGGCGCGCGTTTTGTTCCGGGGGAGACGTCGAAGACATCATCGGGGCGCTGTTCGCCCGGGACCACGACGGCTTACTCGAGTTCACCCGACTCACCTGCGACCTCATTCTGGCAATCCGCCGTTGCCGACGCCCCGTGGTAGCCGCCTTGAACGGCACGGTGGCCGGGGCGGGCGCCGTAATCGCCGCGGCGTGTGACATACGCATCGCGGCCGAGACCGCCAAGATCGCATTTCTTTTCAGCAAGGTCGGTCTCTCGGGCGCCGACATGGGATCCGCCTGGCTGCTGCCCCGCATCGTGGGATTGGGCCTCGCGACCGAGCTGCTCATGACGGGAGACTTCATCACCGCGGAGCGCGCGCTCGCCATTGGCCTCTACAACCGGGTAGTACCAGTCGATCGCGTGCTTGCCGAGGCGACCGAATTCGCCACCCGTCTCGCCAACGGGCCTTCCTTTGCCCTCGGCATTACCAAGGACGCCCTCGATCGAGAGGCGACGATGGATCTTGCTTCAGCACTCGAGGCGGAGGCGCAGGCGCAGGCTGCCTGCATGCTGGATCCGAACTTCAAGGAGGCCTACGAGGCATTCCGCGCCAAGCGGGAGCCGAAGTTTCAGTAGGGCCATGATGCCCGATACCGATGCGGTTCGCGCCTTCCTGAGCCAGGGCCACCTCGAGATGGCGGTTGAGGTCGCGACCTTCGCCGGGAACGACATCGCCCCGCGGCCGGAGCCGCGGGACGATCGCTCTGCACGAACCGAAGCCCGCGAACTGCTCGGCATGCTCGGCCGCGGCGGCTGGCTCCGCCCGATTCTCGCGCAGGATCTCCGTGGTTGCTGTCTGGTGCGCGAAGCGCTGGCGGCGGCTTCTCCGCTGGCAGACGCTGTCTTCGCCCTCCAGGCCCTCGGTACGACCCCTCTCCTGATTGCAGGCACGCAGGCACTTCGGGATCGCTGGGTTACGGGCGCGGTCGAGGGTCGGCTGATGTCCGCCTTCGCGATGACCGAGCCGGAGGCCGGGTCGGACGTGGCCTCGATGACGACCACCGCCAGGAGGGACGGCGATCACTACGTACTCAATGGGATCAAGACGTTCATCTCCAACGCAGGAATTGCCGACTGGTACACCGTCTTTGCGGTGACCGACCCGAACAGCGGGCACCGGGGAATCTCCTGTTTCGCGGTGCCGGCCCAGACCAAGGGCCTCCGCTTCGTTCGCGCGCTCGAGCTGAGCGCGCCGCATCCGCTGGGTGAAATTGCCTTCGAAGACTGCCGGGTTCCCGCGGACGCCATCGTCGGCGCCGAGGGAGAGGGCTTCAAGCTTGGTCTCGCCACCCTCGACCGACTCCGCCCCACCGTGGCAGCCGCGGCCTGCGGGATGGCGGCTCGCGCACTCGCGGAAGCACTGGCCCACGTGCGGCAGCGACGGCAGTTC
>DATIOP010000169.1:0-7215 GCA_035472975.1 Gemmatimonadales bacterium | reverse complement strand
TCAGGATCTGGCCGGCCGCCCGAACCGAGCCCCGAATTTCGCCCTCGACCTTGACCACTCCTTCACTTGCCACATCACCCACCACCAGGGTGCCGGCGGCAATGATCGTCAGACCGGCATTCTCGTACCGGCGGCCTGAGGAGTCGGATGATTTCGAGGACCCGGAAAAGATCGCCATCAGCTTCCCTCCTTAACCAAAGTCGTTGGATCGAGCGACTGCCCGTTAAGGCGTATCTCGAAGTGAAGGTGAGGTGCGCTGGAGCGGCCGCTGTTACCAGAGAGCCCGATGACCTCGCCTGCGCTCACCGGCCGCCCAGCCTGAACCGTCGTTCGGTCCAGGTGCCCGTACATGGACTGGTACCCCTCGGGATGTTGCAGGAGGACGAAAGTCCCGTACTCCGCGTCGGTCCCGGTGCGCAGGACGGTACCGCCGCCTGATGCACGCACCATGGTCCCGATCGGTACTGCAATGTCAAGGCCGGGATGCTGCTCGTCCATGGTGCCGGTGCCTACCTGACCTCGAGTCACATACCCCGGATCGTCGAGAGGCCAGTGCCGCGGGACGCTGCTTCCCGTCTCGAAGCGAACCGGTCCATCGGGGATTCTGGCCCGGACCGCCGGCGCTACCGGGAGCGGCGTGGACAGAGATACTGGATCGGGGACGATGTCGGCGCCCAGCATTTGGCGAATCTTGGAGTACCGCTGTTCGGCCGAATCCAGGGCGGCAACCAACTCCCGGATCCTCCCGTTCTCCGTCTCGAGCCGGGCGATTTCATTCTCCAGACCGGGAACCCTGGCGGCTGCGCGGAAAATGGGAAGATAGAACGCTGCGGCGAGAAGGAATCCGGTGCCGACCACTGCACATCCGATTGCGAGCGAACGAAGGGCCCAGAGAGGAATCCGGATCGTGCGTGAGGTAAGCGCTCCGTCCGGTTGGAGGATGATCGTCAGCGAACGGCGCGGAGCCACTTAGCCCTCGAAAGGTCTTCCCAGCAGCAGCTCGAGCAGACGGGCGAGATCGTCGTTCGAGTAATAGCTGAGCGCGATGAGACCTCTCCCTTTGCGCCGCGCGGTCACCCGGACATCGGTGCCGAGGCGTTTCCGCAGCGCATCTTCCACCCGGCGATGCTCCGCCGAGGCCTCCTGTGGGCCGGTGGGCCGTCGAGGAGTCCGGGGAGCACGTCCCTCGCGCACCCGGCTTTCGGTGTCGCGCACGGTCCAGCCGTTCGCGGCCGCATCCTTCGCCAGGCGACTCATGTGTACGTTGTCGTTCACACCGAGCAATGCCCTCGCGTGGCCTTCCGACAGCCTTCCGTCTTCAAGCATTTCCCGCACGTCGGGTGGTAGCCGTAGCAGGCGAAGCGCGTTCGCGACGGTGGAGCGGTCTTTCCCTACCAGCTCTCCGACATCGGCAGGAGAAGCTTGAAACTCGTCGATAAGGCGCTGGTAACTCCGCGCCGTCTCGACGGGAGAGAGGTTATCCCGCTGGAGATTCTCGACCAGTGCAAGCGTGAGGAGTGTGCGATCGTCGGCTTCCTTGATCACCGCGGGGATTCGGCGCCAGCCGAGTCGTTGGACCGCCCGCCAGCGACGCTCTCCCGCGATGAGCTGATATCCACCGGCATGGGCCCGCACGACCACCGGCTGCAGGAGACCCGAGGTCTGGATCGACGTGACTAGTTCCTGCAGCGCTGTCTCGTCCACCTTCACGCGCGGCTGATACGGATTGGGGCGTATCGCGTCGACGGGTAGTTCCTGCAGTGCGGCCTCGGGCTCGGCCTGATGCCGAGCAACCGGTCCCAACAGGGCTTCCAGCCCCCGGCCGAGTCGCTTCGTCTCGCTCATTCGCTCACCTCACGCAGTGCAGGGCTCTCCGTCGGTGACAGTGCTTCGGTGCGGCGGACCAGCTCTTGTGCTGTCGCGAGGTAGCTCTTCGCGCCGACCGATTGGATGTCGTACATCAGAATCGGCTTGCCGAAGCTCGGCGCCTCGGCGAGCCGCACGTTACGAGGGATTACCGTCGGAAACATCTTGGCGCCGAAGTACTCCTTCGCATCTGCCGCCACTTGGCGACAGAGATTGATCCGCGAATCGTACATCGTGAGGAGCACGCCATCGATCGCGAGAGCAGGATTGAAATTCTGCTGCACGAGGTTGATGGTGTTGAGCAGCTGCGAGATTCCCTCCAGCGCGTAGTACTCGCACTGGATCGGGATGATGACTCCGTCGGCCGCTGTCAGCACGTTGAGGGTGATGAGTCCCAACGACGGCGGGCAATCGATCAGAATGAATTCGTAGGAGCCCTTGATCGGAGCGAGCGCGCGGCGGAGCACCGTTTCGCGCTCACGGCGATCGACCAGTTCGAGCTCAGCGCCCACCAGATCCTGCGTCGCCGGCAAAACGTCGAGGAAGGGCAGCGCGGGATCATTGATGATGATGTCTCCAGCCGGACGACCCTCGACGATGGCGTCATACAAGGCGTAACGGATGGTTTCCCGACGAATCCCCATTCCACTCGTGGCATTGCCCTGGGGATCGGCATCGACCAGCAGGGTCTTCCGCTCTGCAATGGCGAGGGACGCAGCGAGATTCACCGCGGTGGTCGTCTTCCCCACCCCGCCTTTCTGGTTGGCGATCGCGATGAGTCTTGCCATTTATCTCGTAAGGTAGTTGATTGCAGACAGTTACAAATATCACTCGGAAATAATGAACTGCGGCGGCAGTTAGAATATAGATCCAAAAGCCCTAACAGCAATGGAATGGGCCGCGTTTCACGTGAAACGGCGCGAGTGGGCGGGTTTTTGGGGGGTGTTGCCGTGCTAGTGGCTTGGCCGGATCAGGGCAGGAGTTTCACGTGAAACAGGGGTCCGAGCGGCGGCGCCACTTCGCGAGCTCGATCAGCAGATTCTGGAGATCGCTGGGTGAGACTCCTGGGATCCTTCCTGCCTGCGCCAGCGTGGCCGGCCCGATAGCGGTCAGCTTTTCCCGCGATTCGAATGAAAGAGACCGGAAGCTCCGATAGGGCGCGTCAGCGGGAAGCTCGACCGATTCCATTCGATTAAGCCGTCCAGCCCCGGCCCTCTCCCTTTCCAGGTAACCAGAATACTTCAGCTCAATCTCAGCCCACTCCAGTGCCGAGTCGGAAAACCCTGCCACGTGCTGCCCAGCCAGTAGATCCTTATAGCGAATCCCCGGGCGACGAATCAGGGCCGCCAGCCGCACCGGCTCCTCAATCAGTGCGGAGTGATTGAGTGCCAACAGGTCGTTTACAGCTTCGGGCGGCAGCGGGGTCTCGACTGCCAAGGCAAGAGCTTTGTCCTGCTCTTCAACCTGGGTGGCAACCTTTTTCAACTCATGGTCGGTAAGCAGGCCCAAGTCCGTTCCGAGCTCATACAGCCGTCGCAGCGCGTTGTCTTGGCGTAGGAGTAGTCGAAACTCCGCTCGAGAGGTGAACATTCGGTAGGGCTCGTCGACCCCACGGCTCACCAAGTCGTCGATCAGCACCCCGATCATCGCCTGGTCACGACGCAACACGATCGACTCCCGCTCCAGCACCGCCCCGGCTGCATTGATTCCGGCGACGATCCCTTGTGCCGCAGCCTCCTCGTACCCCGTTGTTCCGTTGATCTGACCAGCGAAGAAGAGTCCGCCAATCCCTCGCACTTCCAAGGTCGGCTCGAGCTGCGTAGGCGGGAAATAGTCGTACTCGATCGCATACCCCGGACGGGTCATGCGCACCTGCTCGAGTCCGGGGATCGAGCGCAGGAACTCTTCCTGAACCACCGGGGGCAACGAGGTAGAGAGACCATTCACATAGAGTTCGGAAGTCTCCAGTCCCTCTGGCTCGAGGAAGACCTGGTGCCGCTCTGCGTCGGGGAACTTGACGATCTTGTCTTCGATTGACGGGCAGTAGCGAGGGCCTCGCCCGCTGATAGCACCGCCATACAGTGCCGACTGGAGCAGGTGTTTCTGGATGATGCTCTTGAGCTCAGGTCCGGCCCACGCGAGGTAGCACGGCAGTTGGGGAAGTCGGTCAGGTCGGTCGAAGAACGAGAACCAGTAGGGCTCCGTCTCGCCATCCTGCCGCTGAAAGCGACTCAAGTCGAGACTCCGGCCGTCGATCCTTGGAGGGGTTCCTGTCTTGAAGCGTTCTATTGTAAGTCCTTCTCTCCCAAGCGCTTCAGCTATCTCTACGGCAGGGGGATCACCCGCCCTGCCGGCGGGGATCTGAGTGTCGAGGCCAAGATGAATCCTGCCCCTCAGGAAAGTCCCCGCGGTCAGGATCACGGAACGCGCCCCAAGACGCCGGCCCTCCCGGGTCACGACAGCGCGAACCCTTCCACCCAGTACCGCCAGGTCGGCGACGGTCCCTTGGAGAAATTCGAGGTTCGGCTGGGCCTCCAACAGCGATCGCACCGCACGACGATAGAGGCCACGATCGCACTGCGCCCTCGGAGACCAAACCGCTGGCCCCTTGGAGCGGTTGAGCATCCGATACTGAATCGCTGCTAGATCAGTCGCCCGCCCCATAACCCCGCCCAGCGCATCCACCTCCCGGACCAGGGTGCCCTTGGCAATCCCGCCGATCGCAGGATTGCATGACATCTGACCGATGGACTCGAGACTCTGGGTCAATAGAAGGGTGCGCGCGCCGCGGCGTGCCGCGGCGTTAGCCGCCTCGGCACCGGCGTGCCCCCCGCCGATCACGATGACGTCGAATTGCTCCATAGGCCCCAAAATAGCACGGGGCGGCCGCAGCGGTCGCCCCTCTAGTCTCCCGTCGTCCGTCCCCTCCGCTGTTCCCTCTTCCCCGCAGTTACGCTGTCCTCACCCACCTCCAGAGTTCCGCCAGTCCAGGCCGCTTCCCGTAGGCAAGGATGCCAATCCGATAAATCCGGGAGGCGATCCAGCACATGATCAGGACACCCGCGATGGTCGCCAGAATGGAGAGCAGCAGCTCCACCAGCGGCAGGGGCGCAACGGAGTAGCGAATTGGTGTCGCGAAGGGAGCAGTGAACGGAATCAGGCTGAGCGTGCGCGCCAGGGTGCTATTGGGGTCATTCATCAGCGGGAACATCGTCATCAGGCCGAGCACAATCGCGATCGTGACGGGATGCTGGGTCTGGTTGGCGTCCTGCTGGCTGCTGCACATGGCCCCGACGGCGGCATACATCGAGGCGAAGAGGAAAAAGCCCAGCACGAAGAAGAGGAGAAAGACCGCCAATAGCGGGAGCGTGACCGTTGGGAGCTGAACGCCCTTTGCCGCATCGCTCGACATGTGCAGGATCGAGAGAATTGGCGCGACGTTAGCGGTGAGATACAACCCGGCCATGGCCCAGATGCCCAGCTGGAACAATCCAACGGAGGCCACCCCGACAACTTTGCCGAGCATCAACTGAAACGGGGTAACGCTCGAGGCGAGGACCTCGACAATGCGCGACGTCTTCTCCTCGAGGACCGAGCTCATCACCTGAATTCCGTAGAACAGCAGCGCGAAGTACATCATCAACGTCATGACATACACGAGAAAGAAGGAGGATTCTCCCGATTCCCCGGTGAGCTTCCCGTCGGTGATCTTCGAGGTGACAAGTTCGACCCGCCCGGACGCCTCCTGGACGGCCACTGCCCCCACGCCCTCTCGCACCAATCTCTCGGTCAGCACGACAGGCCTGAGCGCGGCTTGCAGGTTATCCATCTCGCTAAGACTCCCGACGTTCCCGCCGTAGTAGGGAATCTCACCAGAGGCGAGAGCGTCCTCTGTGACTAGGAGGAACCCATCGACTTTACCGGGGACCTCCTCCCGCTTCCCGGTCAGCGGAATGAGGGAGTCCTTCACTGCATCGATTCGTCCAGGCGCGGCAGTGATTCGCTCAACCCGATACTTCTGAGCTGCGGAGGCGCCGGTTCCAACTTTGACATCCCGAAGCGCCGCTTCGACCCGCGCACCGAACGACCCTTGGGCCGCATCCACCACGGCGACGCGCCAGGTCCCGGCCCCCCGGGTCGAGAGCACGATCTGCCCCACAATCATCAGGGTAAAGAAGAGAGGGATCAATATCGTGCTGATCACGAAGGCGCGGGTGCGGACCCGCTCGCGGAATTCCCGGGTCACAACGGCGAGGAACTTACGCATGGACTTCCTCCCGGGCCGGCGCCACCGCCGCTTCCGCCCCAACCTTGGCGATAAAGATGGATTGCAGTGACGGCTCGACAATCTCGAAACGGCTCAGCCCAACATCCGCATCGACCAAGGCCCGGAGTAGCCGATCGGGATTTCCCTCGCTCGCGAGTTCGACTTCGGCCGACCCGCCATAGTCATCGGCCCTAGCAACCAGCGCCGGATCCCGGAGAATCCGCGCGGCGCTGGCCTGGTTCCTCGTGAACACCAGCGCTACATGACGGGTGCCGAAGTCACGCTTTACCTCACTGAGCGCTCCATCGAGAACCTTCTCCCCTCTGGCAATGATGGCGACCCTGTCGCACATCCGTTCTGCCTGCTCCATGATGTGAGTGGAGAAGAGCACGGTGCGGCCCTCCCGGGCGATTTCGACCACCACGTCCTTCATGAGCTGGCTGTTGACGGGATCCAGCCCGCTGAACGGCTCATCGAGGACGACAAGCTCCGGATCATGCAACAACGAACCGATGAACTGGACTTTCTGCTGCATACCCTTGGAGAGATCCTCGACCTTCCTTCTGGTCCAATCCCCCAAGCCGAGCCGCTCGAGCCAGGTTCGGGCGCGTCGCACGCTGTCGAGGCGCCGCAGGCCGCGGATTTCTCCCAGAAACGCCAGCTGGTCGAGGACCCGCATCCTCCGGTAGAGGCCCCTTTCCTCTGGCAGGTATCCGACCCGAGCAGAGAGATCGCGCGCGGCGGCGGAGTTGCCGAACAGTTGGATGGACCCGGTGTCGGGGACCAGGATGTTGAGGATCATTCGGATCGTAGTGCTCTTGCCCGCCCCATTGGGACCGAGCAGGCCGAAGATGCCACCGGCGGGAATACTCAGCGACAGGTCGCGGACCGCGGTGTGCCCCGCAAACCGCTTGGTGATCCGATCGACTGCTACAACGGCTTCGGCCATGATTCGCCCGTCCGGGGGTTGAAGAGGCGCCGCTCCTACGCCGGCCCGTCCTTCGCGGTTTCGCTGGGCTCTGGCCGATCCTCGGCCGGTTTCCTATAATTGCGGCCAAGTACGGCGAACGGCCTTTCTGATC
>DATIOP010000168.1:0-18054 GCA_035472975.1 Gemmatimonadales bacterium | reverse complement strand
GCCGAAGCGCTGATTCTTGCCCAACATCGAGATGAAGCCGCCCCCGATCGAGAGCGAGAAGTTGGTCGAGGTCCCAATGCCCGATTCCTTGACGTCGAACACAGTGGCACCGAACGACCCGTTGATAAACGGCTTGATCTTCGGGTTGTTCCCGAACTCCTGCCGGCCGCCCAGGTGGATGTAATTGGTAGCCCAGCTGGCCGAATTGGGCCCGGGTCCGGCGGAGCCGCTGGGATCGAACACCAGGTGGGAGTCCTGTCTGAGGTAGGTCAACTCGAGCGCCGTGCCCCGGGCGGCGAGGAAGTCCAGCTGGACCCCATAGCTGAACGAGTCGTTGACCTTCAGGTCACCAGAAGGACGGATGACCGTTCCGGTAGAAGCGTCCAGATGGTAGGAGCCACCCCAGACGTAGCCGGCCAGCGGCACGATCTCGAACCTGGCGTACTTTCCACTCTGGGCTTGGAGGGTTGAGGCCCCAAGGACCGCTGCTGCGATGAATGTCGGCCAACTGAAGCGCTTCATGAGTCCTCACACCCGTGGATGGTTATTGAACTGATGTCGTCAGATTGTGCTGCCCGGGTCATCGGCGCCATTGGACTTTGGACCAACGGCGTGTTGGGCTTGCATTTGCGTGTGGTCCGACAGGCCATTACCTGAGCGCCATGCCGGAATTGCTCCCCCGTCTCCCCCGCAGGGCCAAGCGTCCCGATGAGGATGCCGACAAATGACCGCTGCCGCAAGGATCTTGGCTACGTACTCCGCGTTTCGAGTGGCAACTTCTTCAAAGTTATAGAGGTGCCGGAAATCCCGCTCTGGCCGGCTAGCCGACCACCGGAAGGTCCGCAGTCGAGTAGGCGAGCACCCGCTCGTAAAGTTCGATGTGCCGCTGGGCCATCAGAGCGCGGGTGAAATACTTCTCGACCCGTCGCCGCCCCGCGTCACCCATCTGTTCCCGCTTGAACGGATCGTGCGCGAGGGTCTCCAGCGCCTCCGCCAGCGCCGCCACGTCCTGCAGCGGCACTTCGAGGCCGGTCTCGCCGGGCACGTTGACCTCGCGCACTCCGGTCGGAACGGCCGTCGTAATGATCGGGCGTCCCGCCGCCATCGCCTCGAGCAGCACGATGCCGAACCGCTCCTCGACCGTGACCGAGGGCAGCACCAGGAAGTCGGCTTCGGCCATGCGGCGGGGCAGGTCCTCGTCGGGATACTCGCCGAACCACTTCACCCGGTCCGTGAGGGCCAGGGCTTGAGTGAGGGTGCGGAGCCGTGGCCCTTCGGGACCAGCGCCAACGATATCCAGCCTGAGATCGGGCACCCGTTCGAGGGCCCGAAGCAGGACGTCGAGTCCTTTGAATTTGACCAGCCGGCCGATGAAAATGGCGCGAGGCGGCGCGTCGATTCCGCGCCGGGGTAGATCGATCCATCGGGTCTCATCGACCCCGAAAGGAATGACGTCGGTCTTGTTTTCGAAGCTTTCCAGCTCGCGCGACAGCGCCAGGTGAGCCCGGCTCGGCACTACGACCGCCGCGGCGCGGCGGATCACGGTGCGGGCCAGGAAGCGTGCGCTGGGCTGAATACTGTCGTTGTGCTGGGTGACGACGAGCGGCGTCTTCCTGCTGCGCAGCAGGCACGCCATGTCGGCCAGGGGATGGGGATGGTGGAGGTGGAGAATGTCTGCCCTGCGCCGGGCGGCGGCCAGGTAACCCGGTGCGATTTCTTCCGAGCCGAGTGCCCCGAACGAAAAGACTCTCGTGACAGTGGACTTTTGCCCGCCGACCCTTCCCCCCACCCTGCTCTCCACCGCCACCACGGACACCTCGTGGCCCAGCGCCGCCGCCCCCTCGGCGAGGTCCTGGACGACCCGCTCCATGCCGCCGGAGCGCGGCCAGTAGTACTTCGCGAGATGAAGGATGCGCATGCGCTGCGCAACTTGTCCCACCCCGGTAGACCTGTCAACGGCGACCCCGCTATGGCATCTTTCTGCTAGTGGAACCCCACACATCCCATACCCTGGCACTCTGTTACGGCACCCGCCCGCAGACCATCAAGGCGAGCGCGCTTCGTCACGCGCTGTCTCCGACCTGGCGTCTCCTCGCGGTGGATACCGGGCAGCATTACGACTACGCGATGAATGCCCTGCTGTACGAACAGCTGGGGGTGGAGGCGCCCGATCTCTTCCTCGAGGTCGGCTCGGGGAGCCACGCCGAGCAGACGGCCGCGATCCTGATCCGCGCCGAGGCGGTGCTGCAGGAGCACCAGCCCCGCGCGGTACTGGTCATAGGGGACACCAACTCGACGCTCGGTGCGGCTCTCGCCGCGGTGAAGCTTCGCATTCCGGTGGTTCACGTGGAGGCGGGGCTGCGCTCCGCGGACGGGCTCATGGCCGAAGAGATCAATCGGCGAGCGGTGGACGCGGTCGGCTCGCTCTTGTGTACTCCTTCTGCCACTGCAACTCGACGGCTTCAGGCCGAACGCCCCGACGCTCGAATCGTCGAGACGGGAGACGTAGCGTACGATGTGTTGCAGGCCCAGGGGACGCGACTCCCCGAGCCCGGGAGCATCACCAAGACCGCGGCCAACGGCTGCTATCTCTTCGCCACCTTGCACCGCGCCGAGCTGACCGATCGTCCCGAGGTGCTTCGCGGAGTGCTGAACGCGCTCAGGATGCTGGCGCACCCGGTGGTGCTCGCGGTCCATCCCCGCACCCGGTCGGTGTTGCAGGAGCTTGGCGCCACCGATGGCGGAGCGCTTTCACTGATTCCCGCGGTGGGCTATCTGGAAAGTCTGGCCCTTGCGGCAAGCGCTCAGGCGGTGATTACCGACTCCGGAGGGCTGCAACGCGAGGCCTACTGGTTTGGGACTCCCTGCATCACGGTGCGCGCCGAAACCGAATGGACGGAGACCTTGGACTGCGGCGCCAACGTCCTGGTCCCACCCGAGCTGGCACCAGACCGCCTCGCGAAGACGCTCTCGGCCCAACTGGGCCGCTGGGGAAGCGGCAAGATCTGGGATCGCACCAGCTATGGCGATGGTACCGCCGCGCAGCGGATCGCGAAGGCAGTACACGAGCTCATTGAACAGCGCTAGGAGGCCTGCCCTGTGCGTGTGGTGATCGTATCCCACTCCTACCTCGATCCCACTGCTCGCGGGAAGCTCCGGGCTCTCAATACCTTGGGCTGGAGCGTGAGTGTCGCGGTCCCGGAGCAGTGGGCCGGGCCAGGACCGGGGCGGGTCAAGGCGAGCTGGGGCAGCGACGGCGGCGTCCGCATCATCCCGATCCCGGTGTCGGGTACCCACTGGAGCCGGCGCGCTCTGCGGAGCCTGTTCACCGACTTCCGGCCCGACATCATCCAGATCGAAGAGGAGCCGTGGACCCCGGTCGCGCACACCGCGACCGGTCAAGCATCGGCGCTACGGCTTCCGGTCTCGCTGTTTACGCTCGAGAGCCTGGCCCGCAACTATTCTCTTATGGAAGGGCTCCGGCGCAAACGGACCCTGCGCCGGGTTCGTGCCCTGATTGGCGGGAACCGGTTGGCCGCGGGTCTGGTTTCAAAGGTCCGGCCCGAGGCGCCCCTGGCGGTGATTCCCCAGACCGGACTAACACCCCCGGTCGAACCGCAGCGCGAGGAGCGCAGCGGACTGGCTCTCGGATTTGTCGGGAGGCTGGTTCCCGAGAAGGGACTCGACACGTTGTTCCGTGCCTGCGTGAAGCTGCTGGGGCGCTGGTCGCTGACCGTGGTCGGCACCGGACCGGCCCAGGAAGAGCTGGAGACCCTGGCTGAGCGACTGGGCATCGCCGCGCGGGTAACTTGGGCCGGGCCGATTCCCCAGCAGGAGGTGACGCGTCTCTGGCCCGAGATCGACTGCCTCGTCGTCCCCTCCCGGACCACGCCGCGCTGGGTCGAGACTTCCCATCCCTCCTTGATCGAGGCGATGGGACATGGCGTCACAGTGGTCGGAAGCGATTCGGGAGTGATTCCGGAATTGATTGATACCGCGGGACTGGTCGTCCCGGAGGACGACGTCGGCGCCCTGACCGCCGCCCTTCAGCATCTCACCGATGCTCCGCGCGAGCGGGCGAGACTGGGCCGGGAAGCCCGATTTCGCGTCATGAGCGAATATGTGGATGAGGCGGTCGCTCGCCGCACCGTGGAGTTCTGGGAGACGGTACTCGGACGCGCTTGACCCCCCTTCGGGGGCGGCGCATCTTCTCTGCACATGCGAACATTGCCCCGCCGTCTTTGCAGGGTTTTCCCGCTCATTCTCTTGTTGCTCGGCTCCGCAGCGCTTCCCGCGGTGGCGCAGGTCCCTACCCAACCGCCGCCTGGTCAGCTGCCCAGCACGACCCAGATTCAGCAGACCCTTCAGCAGCAGCCGGAGCTGGCCCGAAAGTTACGGGAGAAGATCGGCGCGTCGGGACTCACCGACGACCAGATCCGTGCCCGGCTTCGTGCCGCTGGGTATCCTGATAGCCTGCTCGACCAGTATCTCCCCAGCTCCACCGACACGCTCAACATCACCAATCCGACCGGCAACACGCTGACCGCCGTGCAACAGCTGGGGATCCTGGGCGGCGTAGAGGCGGAATCCCTGTTGGTGCTCACCGACTCTGCGCGTATGATCGCGGATAGTCTGCGGCGTGACTCGCTTACTGCGCCCGACACCTCACTGAAGGTGTTCGGCATGGACATCTTCCAGCGCGCCACGAATCTCTTCCAGCCTTCTCTCGCCGGACCGGTTGATCAGAACTACCGCCTCGGCCCCGGTGACGAATTGGTGCTGATCCTGACGGGAGACGTCGAAGTCGCGCGCGACCTGGTGGTTTCGCGAGAAGGATTCATCGCGATTCCGCAGGTGGGACAGATCAATGTTGCCAACCTGACGATGGACCAGTTGGAGGACTTGCTCTACACGCGGCTCGGCAAGGTCTACTCGGGAGTGAGGCGCAGTCCCAACGCCACGACCAAGTTTACCGTGACCGTGGCTCGGCTTCGCACCATCCAGATATTCGTGACCGGTGATGTACACTGGCCGGGGTCCTATCAGATCTCGGCAGCGGGCACGGTGCTCAATGCGCTCTACGAGGCTGGGGGGCCCACCGTGAACGGCAGCTTCCGCCGTGTCGAGGTGCACCGCAAGGGCAAACTGGCGGACTCGCTCGACATCTATGACTACCTGCTGCGGGGCGACGCCAGCCACGACATCCGGCTGGAGACTGGGGACGTGATCTTCGTCCCGGTGCGAAAGACACCGGTGAAAATGACGGGTCGGGTTGTTCGACCGGCCATCTACGAGCTTCTCCCGGGTGAAACCCTGCGTGACCTGATTAGCAGCGCAGGCGGATTCGACCCCACTGCGCTCCGCCGTCGTGTACAAATCGACCGGATCCTCCCTCCCCAGGAACGCACGACCGACGGCAAGGATCGTGTCGTGCTGGACATTCCCGCCAGCGAGTTCGAGGGGGACGAGGCGCCCGCCTTCCGCATGGAGCCGGGTGACTCCGTGGTTGTGTTTCCGGTGAGCGACCTCCGCCGCAACATGGTGGAGGTGAGGGGCGCGGTCTGGGTAGAGGGACTCGTTGGGTACAGGGCCGGCATGAAGCTGAGTGATGCGATACGCCTCGCCGGCGGCCTGAAGCCTGACTTCTATCCCGGACGGGTCCTGGTTTCCCGGTTGCAACCGGATTCCACCCGGATCCAGCTACGAGCCAACTTCAGCGACTCGACCGGTGCGTTCGCGGAAGATCTTCCGTTGATGGAGTACGATCAGATCCTGGTTTTCAGTCGCACCAATTTTCGCCCCGAGCGGTACGTCGCGATCACGGGAGCGGTGCGGAGGCCCGGGCAGCTTCCCTTCCGCGAGGGCATGACCCTGCGGGACGCAATCCTGCAGGCCGACGGTATGACCGAGGATGCATCGATCTCCGAAGCGGAGGTCGCCCGGTTACCGAGCGACCAGGATCGCGAGGGGGGTAGCGTAGCGGCCGCGCTGAAGGTTCCCATGGACTCGACCTACCTCTTCGAGCGGAACGCAGCCGGCAAGTATCTGGGGCCGCCCGGCAGGCCCGCACCTTCGAGCGGGGCTCCCGAGTTCGAGCTGCTGCCTTACGACAACATCCTGATCTTCCGTCAGCCCGACTGGGAGCTGCAGCGCACGGTGGCCCTCACCGGTGCGGTGGTGTATCCCGGCCGGTATTCCCTTCAAACCCGCACCGATCGGCTGACCGATTTGATTGCGCGGGCGGGCGGCCTGACCAAGGCAGCCTATCCCCAGGGAGTGACCTTCGTTCGACAGATCGATCGCGGTGGCCGGATCGGCGTGGACTTGCCGGCCGCCTTAAAAAGCTCCAAACATCGCGACAACCTGATTCTCGCCGGGGGGGATTCCATCCACATCCCGGAATACAACCCTGTGGTGTATGTCCGGGGCGCAGTCAACGCGCCCATCTCGGTGACCTTTGTGCCGGGGCAGGACATGGACTTCTATGTCGGCGCGGCAGGAGGATTCTCCCAACAGGCCGATGGCGGCCGATCCTACGTCACCCAGCCGAATGGCAAGGTAGAAAGCGTGAAACGCCGGTTCCTGTTGGCGGACGGGAAGCCCACGCCCAAGGCCGGCGCCGTTATCTTCGTACCCGCAAAAATCCCGACCCCGCCTAAGGAAACGGCGGCCACGTTGGGCGCCCTGGCCGCGATTCTCGCGAGCCTGACTACCGTGATCGTCGTGCTCAAGAGGTGAGGGGCTCCGCGGCAAGCTTTTTTTAAGAGCCCGCCTGTCAGCTGATTCTCGCGGGTCCCTACAGAATGGCTAAGTGATCAAGAAGTTACGGTTGTCCGAGGCTGATCCTGCCGGTGGGCTACCTGCTTAACGCGGAACACGCGGAAGACACGGAACCCGCGGACAAGCAACAGTGGTGAAGCAACACCAATTACAACTACCTCCGCGTGCCTCCGCGTAATTCGCGTGCTCCGCGGTATGCTTTTCGGTGGCTTCAGATGATTACGAACTGGAAGTAATCGAGACTGCCAGTGCGGGGAGACTAACGGACGACGCGGCACACGCCGACCGGATAGCTACTCGTCTCTGAGGCGCTCCAAGCCGGCGGCTTCCCCACCCTTTCCCAACACCTCCCGCCCTTCCGCCCGCACCGGCGCCCCCGCCAAGGTCGGCTCGAAATCGGGTACCAACCGCCTCAGGAATTCCCGCAGGTCATCATCCGCCCAACGCTCCAGCGCCGCGACGATCAGATCGTGAGCCAGCGGCCCGACCCCCGGCGGCAGAACGGCGTTCTTCGCCCGGAGAATCTTGGCATGATCGGTTGGTTCGGCACTTTCGGCGCTGAAGAACAACTCTTCGTAGAGTTTCTCCCCGGGACGGGCGCCGGTGAATCGGATCTCGATGTCCCGTCCGACTTCGAGACCGGAGAGCCGGATCAGATCGGTCGCAAGGTCCACCACTTTGACCGGCTCGCCCATGTCGAGCACGAAGACCTCGCCGCCTTTGCCGATTACTCCCGCCTGAAGCACCAGCTGCACGGCTTCGGGAATGGTCATGAAGTAGCGCCGCATCTCCGGGTGCGTCACCGTCACCGGGCCGCCCGACGCGATCTGGCGCAGGAAGATCGGCACCGCACTGCCCCGGCTCCCAAGCACATTTCCGAACCGTACCGAGACGAAGTTCCGGCCGGTGGATTCCGCAGTGTCCTGCACGATCTGCTCGGCGACCCGCTTGGTTGCTCCCATGATGCTGGTCGGATGGACCGCTTTGTCGGTCGAGATCAGCACCAGATGCTCGACCTCCGCCGCCGCGGCCAGCTCGACCACGTTCTTGGTCCCGAGGACATTGTTGGTCACCGCCTCGGCGATGTTGGCCTCCATCAGCGGCACGTGCTTGTGCGCCGCCGCATGGAAAACCGAGAACGGCTCGTACCGGTCGAACACCCGCTCCATTCCCTCCCGGTCCCGCACATCCAGGATGACCGAATCGAGTGGCACCTCGGGGAACAGCTCCATCAACTCCTGGCGGATCTCGAAGATCGAATTCTCGCCGTGGCCCAGCAGAATGAGATGGGCCGGCTTGAGCCGCGCCACCTGGCGACAGAGTTCGCTGCCGATCGAGCCGCCGGCGCCCGTCACCAGGACTCGCTTCCCGGCGGCAAGACCTCGCACCTCGTCCAGGTTGGTCTGCACCGGCTCGCGCCGGAGCAGGTCCTGGATCTCGACCTGACGGAGCGCGGTCGCCTGCACTCGACCCGAGATCAGGTCGAAGATGCTCGGCATCGTTCGCGTCTTGACGTCGGCTTCCGCGGCGGCTCGAACGACCTGCCGCACCACGGTGCCGGGTGCCGAGGGCATCGCGATTACTACCTCGCCGATCCGCTCCCGGCGGACGATTTCCTTGATCTGAGAGAGGGCGCCCATGACCGGAAGACCGTGCATCCGGTGGCCGTGCTTCGTCCGATCGTCATCCACGAAACCGACCGGGACGATGCCGTGCCGCGCGTTCTGCATCAACTCCCGTACGATCGATCCACCGGCCGATCCCGCACCAACAATCAGCACTCGGCGCGCTTCGACCGATTCGTGATTGTTCCGCCGGCGCCGGGACATCCTGAGCAACAGCCGTGGCAACGCAACGAATCCGGCAGTGAGCAGCCAGTCGATGACCAGGATCGAGAGCGGTACGCGACCGGGCGTGAGACCGGTGAGGGGGAGCAGCAATGCACCGAGGAAGAACGAAGCGAGCCCGGCGAGACTGGTGGCGATCAGAATGCTTTCCAGCTCCAACACGCTGGCGTACTGCCACAGCCGGCGGTACAAACCCGCGCGATAGAAAATGAAAAGCTTGAGCGGTATGGCAATCGAGAGGAACCTGACGACCACTTCGCGCTGGTTAGCGGGCCAGTCGAGTCCTTCGAACCGAAGCAAGTAGGCCAGCAGAACCGACACAACCAGCAGGTAGGCGTCGAGCAGGAAGAAGTAACGATTTCTGGGTCGGCTTAGCATGCAGATCAGGAGAGAGGGTCGGATTCCGCGGGCCAATCCCTTGGGCGGCGAATCCCTCGCGGGCTAACCGGAGCGCGGCTGCCGTGACGCTTTTCGTCCTGCTGTAATTCGGGGACCGCTTAGGTTAACCCTAGCGCCAGCAATACGCTAGGTGCCAAAAGGTCCGGGGTGCGTCGCGGTTTACATCGGTCGGAGAATTTCCACGATCAAGTAGGCCCCGCCGCACACCGCCAACGCCATCCCCAGTGCGGGCACCGGGCCCATTCCGGGAGAGAGGACCAGCAGGATCAGGAGCAGGTTCAGCCCGAGGACCGACCCGGTAACCACCGCGTGGGATTTCCCAGCCTGGACGAGGCGCTGGTAAGCGTGGCTGCGGTGGGCCTCGGCAAGGGTCTCGTGCCGGAGCGCGCGACGGATCAGAGTCACCGTGGCATCGAATACGAACACCATGGCGAGAATCCCCCAGAGAATCACCGGGGGGCCATGCGAGTTTTCCGACCAGATCGCGAGTACCGCGAAGGAGAAACCCAGAAATCCGCTGCCCGCGTCTCCCATGAAGATCCGTGCAGGTGCCCAGTTCCAGAACAGGAAGCCCAGCGCCGCAGCCGCAATCGCGAGTGAAGCCGCGGCTCCGCCCGACTGCCCCGCCGCCCAGAGGAGGAGCGCACCGCCGGTCCCGACCGTCACCGCCTCGACACCGGCGATCCCGTCGATCCCATCCATGAAGTTGAAAAGATTCACCGCCCACACGATTCCGATCAGGGCGAGGACAGATCCAGCCGGGCCCAGCGTGACGACAAAATCGCCGAGGCGCATCGAGGGGTAGCCGCCGAGCCAGTAGAGCGCCCAGATGCCGGCCACCGCATGCCCCGCGGCGCGGACTCGCGGACGAAGCCCGGTGTGATCGTCCCACCATCCCACCCAGGCGACCAGCAGACCGCCACCACCCAACGCTACGGCGAGCCGCCAGTCCGTCACTCTCAGCGCGACACCAACCACGAGGACCAGGAGAACGGCGACGACGATCGCTACACCACCGCCCCGGGGAGTGGGAGTGCTATGGGAGCTGCGGACGTTGGGGAGATCGAGAAGCTGCCGCGCCACCGCATAAGCGCGGACTCGACCGGTGAGCCAGGCGCTCGTCGTGACGGCGATCAGGGCCAGGATCAGCGAGGCGATCGGCTCTGATACCATTGCGCGGTGACCTGGAATCCCTGGTCAGGAGTGAACGGAGGGCGGTACCCTGTTGCGTTGGAAATCTTGCTGATGTTTACCGCGAGCGAGTCCACCAGCCGAGACACCGCCCCACTGGAAAGGACCGGTGGAATGAGGCCACCCGCGCGGCCCAGCAGGCGCAGGAGAGACGGCGGGACGGAGACAAGGCGCGCGGGTCGACGCAATGCCCGGGCAATGGTTCGGATCAGATCAGGTGTTGACAGGTCCGAGCCATCGCTCACGAAATAGGTCTCTCCCCAACAACTGGAACATGCCAGCAGGGCCTCGACCGCGGCAACAAGATTACCACTGTAGAGCAGACTTCGCTGGTTGTGGATCGCCCCGAGCGGCAAGGGGAATCCGTTTTGCACCGCCCGGAGCAACTGCAGCATGTTGCCCCTGGCGCCCGGCCCGTAGGCGAGCGGTATCCGCAGAACCGCAGTCTTGAGCTTTCCCTTCCCTCCCGCAGCAAGAACGACCCGCTCGCCCTCCAGTTTGCTTAGGCCGTAGGCGTCCTGGGGTTGGGAGGGAGTGGATTCATCCCACGGGAAAGTATTGCTCTCACCCACAGCCTTGACTGAACTCACGAAGATGAATTCCGAGATGCCGGCCCTGCTGCTCGCCTCCAACAAAGCACGGGTCCATTCGACGTTGGATCGGCGAAATTCGTCGATCCGCTCCATTCCGGAAGCGCGCGCGACGTGTACCATCGCCGCGAGGTGAAGCACGGTGGTTGCGCCGGTCAGAGCACCGGCGAGTTCGGCTGGATCGAAGGCGTCTCGCACCCTGACCGATTGGACCCCGGCCGGTGGCTGACCACTGGTTTCGCGAGCGAGCGCCCGGAGCTTCCAGCCGGCCGTCGTCCAGTGCCGGCAGAACTCGGTCCCCAGAAACCCGGAGGCTCCGGTAATGAGGACTGTTCTGCCGGCCGAGACGGATGGGTCAGTCATCGGCCGATCGCCGCGGACTCCGCCCTGCCACCAGCGTGAGCAGTTCCAGAAAGCGATCCGCTCCGGCCGCGCGACTGAATCGGGCGATCACGGCTTCCCGGCCCCGGCGTCCCATCTCGGCTCGCTCGGTTTCAGAGATCGCCTGCATGCCTTGAATTGCGGAAGCGAGAGCCGGCGCATCGCCCGGAGGAACGACCATGCCTGCCTTCGCGCCTTCGATGAGGGCGGCGCTCTCCCCTTCGACGCTGGCAATCACCGGGCGCTCACAGGCCAGGCTTTCGAACAGCTTGGTGGGCAATGCTCCCGCGAGCGATTTGAGAGGGGCCAGGGGGACCAGGCAAACATCGCAGGCGTTATAGAACGCCCGAGTGCGGTCCTTGGCCACTGGGGGATGAATCGTGAGGTTGTTCACGCCGAGCGAGGCGGCGAGGCGGTGAATCGTTTGCCCTTCAGTACCGTCGCCGGCCATGACCACCCGCACCTGGGGTTTCTGTCGTTGCAGCAACTCCGCCGCGCGAACGACGACTTCGAGTGCCTGTCCCGCCCCGAAGTTCCCCAGATACCCCACGGTGAATTTGGAGCGATCCGAACGCAGGTCGGACAACGGCGCGGGTTCGGCCGACTTGTAGTAGAGCGACGGATCGACCCCGTTTGGGATGATCGTGATCTTCTCGGCTGGAAGCCCCTTCTCCAGAAGTCGTTTCTTCAATGCCTCGGTTACCGTGACGACGTGGTCAGCCCGATGCAGCAGTCTCCGCTCGAGGCCGAACAACATTCGCCGGGCAGATGCATTGTTCAGATGACCCATCTCCGCCAGGTAATCGGGCCAGAGGTCGCGCACTTCGAGTATCAGAGGGACTCGCCTGGTGGCGGCGATTAGCGTGCCGCTGATGTGAGGAAAGAACGGCGGGGAGCTGGCTATCAGCACGTCGAGGCGACCGGCATAGCGCGCCACATCGAACCCGCTGGTCGTCATGAACGAGAGGTTGTTCAGCAGCGTCCGCCCCATGCCATGCTTGGGACTGGCATACAGCCAGGACCTGCGGACCGTGATTCCGTGCCACTCCTCCTTGAAGAAGAGCCTGCCGCGATACGGCTTATGAATCCTGCCTTCAGGGCGATTCGGCATCCCGGTGAAAATCGTGACCACGGTGCCCTTGTCCTGCCAGCGCTCGGCCATTTCCCCCACCCGAGCGGCACCGGCGCCCACCTCCGGTGGGAATTGCTGAACCAGATAGCCGACTCGCAGCGGGCGAGTAGCCTTTCCGACGGCGCTCAGACTGGTCCCCACGCGATATCGGTCGTGATCGCGAACGGAAGCTGACCGCTCTGCCGCGCCACCAGCACTCGAGCCGGCAGCTTCACTCCGTACCTTGGAGAGACCCAGCCGTCCGTCACCTCGAGCGGCTCACTGCATTGGAGCCGGAGAGTCCCGCCCGGGCGGCTCAGTTGGACAGCATTTGGTGCAACCACCTTCACATGAACCTCCGGATGCAGGTGGAGGCGAAGAACCGCGAGGTGAGCTCCCGCCCCCGAGAGTCGGTCCACGATGCGCCAGCGACGTTCCGCGACCTGATGTCGAACCTCCCGGCGGTGAATCACGGTACCCTCGAGACGGGCATACCCGAAGTGCTCCGCCTCCCACCACTCCTCTGCCCCGCCGGTCTCCCAGCGAAGGACGCGGGGACGGGTGCCGTCCGCGCGAAGCTTCCAGAGCGAGGCGAACTCGGCCACCTCGGAGCCGTCCACCTCGATCGTGTTGTGCGCGGCGGTGCTGGCAAAGGCGCGGTGCTGCCCTGGATTCGAGGTGTAGCAGTACGTACCGGAGTCCGAAATGAACACCCCGCCGGGCGCCGACAGCTCAAAGCTCAACGTGTCGTTGTGCCCGTGGCCAGCATCACCGTCGAAGCCGATCGGACCCGCGTCCAGAAACATGTGAGTCCCAGGCCCGCGGAGCACATAGTAGCCGCCCTGGGGAAAAGCCGAGGATCGCTCCCGAGGATGGCTCTCCTGCGCCGGCCAGTTGGCTGCGGCATCAGGCCCCAACAGCCAGCAAACTTCCGGTGGACACCGGCCGGCCGCCGCTTTGAGATCGTTGCGATCCAGCGCCGCCCCACCAAGCGCCAACGTATCACGATGATCGGTGGCAAGTCGCGCCGGGTCCAGTCGGAAGAGCCTGCCGTCATCGGCATCGCTCACCAGAGGCGTGCTCCCATCATCCCTGGTGTAGGCGAGGATGAAGTCGAGCATCCGATTGAGTCGTTCGCGATAGGCTCTGGAGAAATCCGCTCCATTCCGTCGGGCGAAGATAAAGGCGACGAGAAACAGTTCGGTGACCAGGCGGTGATAACTCACCGACTTCTCGTAGTCCACGCCGTCCTCGTGAACCTGCCAGCGGATCTGCTGCTCCAGGATTCCGCGGCCGGTTCGCAACCACTCGCGACCTTCCCGTGAGTCACGGAAGAAGAGCCCGAGTAGTACGAGACCCAGCCCATTGGAGACGTAATGGTTATTCGGCCTTCGCCCGACCTCCAGATTCCCTCGGATGACTCTTCCGTGCCAGAAGAGGGTCTCGAGGTATCGCAGCCAAAGCGACTCGCTCAGTTCGGGTGCAGCCTGGAAAAATCCGAACGCAAGGATCCAGTTGGCGGCGCGGATCGATACTTCCATCGGGTTGGCCCAGTGAATCCCACGACCGGGAGGATTGGCATCGAGCCATCCTTGGGTGAGGTCGCGGAACCCCGCAGCATACCGCCCATCACTGTTCCGACCGGCGCAGGCTAGCCAGGCGGCCCAGTGGAATCGGGCTACTTCCCAGGGAATCTTGACGTCGGAAGGCGAGTCGAGGTTGGTGTAGTTGATGGTCCAGCTGCGCCCCGGTTCCCAGCGATGCCCGCTCTTCCAATCTCGATGCCAATCGATGGGCTGACCAAGTTGCATCGGCCCGCTTCCCAGCACATCGAATTGATGCCGCAGGACCCGGTCGGCAGCTTCAGTTGTAGCGGCCGGGCAATGCGAAGCGGAGTGGTTTCGCAGCGACACGCCGAAGCGCTCGGGATACCGGGACGCGAGATGCTCGACCGCAGAGTCCCGAATGCCGAGCCGTGGACCCAGCTCCGCGGGGTCAGGCTGGGGGATCCCATGACGATAGCGGAAACGCCACAACGGGCGCTCGAGCAGCCGGGGCCTCGCCAGGCGAGCCAGCAGGGTCGCGGACCGCCACCATGATTCAGCCGGCAAGGAGGCCCTCGTAGGCGCGGACCAGCCGCACCGCCTCCGCCTCCCAGTTGTACCGCTCCTGCACCGCTCGGATGCCGTTCTGCCCCATGCGCGCTCTCCCCGCCGGATCTCGCGCGAGTGCGTCGTAGGCCCGCGCAATGGCCGAAGGATCGGTGGGATCTACACAGATCCCGCAGTCGCTGCCCTCGATGACCTCGCGCCAGAGCGGAAAGGCCGAGGCGACGACCGGCAACCCGCTCGCCATGTACTCGAACAGTTTGGTCGGACCCGAATTGACGTTGTTGGGGACCGGCAGAAAACAAACCACTCCGGCGTGAGCCTGCGCCAAGCCGGCGGGCAGTTGCTCGTAGGGAACCTCGCCATGGTAGTCCACCAGCCGGAACGTTGGTAACGCGCGCATCTCCTGCTCGAATCCGGAAGGAGAAAACCTTCCATAGATCGCGAGCCGCGCCTCATGCTCGGCGGGGACCTCAGCCAGGGCAGCGATCATCTCCGCCACCCCTCTGATCGGGGTTAGACCGCCGGCGTACACCAGCTGGAAATGATCCTCTGGAGCGTTCGATGGGGGCCGATCCCTGAACATGGCAAGCATCGGAAAATTCCGGATGAGGAGAATGTTCCGATGACCCCGGAAGGCATCCTGAAGGTCCTCGCGTGCGACCACGACCATCGCGAAGGCACGGGAGCCGGTGCGCTGCAGAAAGCCGATCGTGCCCGCCACCATCGGCCGGATCCAGACCGGCAAATACGCCTTGGCGAGAATGTCCTTGGGAACGTTCTCATGAACATCGTAAACCACTCGCGGACCCATCATCGCGATGACGATGCCGAGCGGAATGAGTTCCGGATCGTGAAAGTGGCAGACGTCGGGACGCAGGCGGGAGACTTGTCTTAGAAGCCGCAGCGGGCTCAGCAGCATCCGCCCCAGGCGGCCGCGAGCCTGGGCAATAGGAATGATCCTGACACCGTCCCGTGTCTCCTCCTGGTCATGCGGAGCCACCAGGACGACTTCATGCCCTGCCGCGGCCAGCGAGCGGGCTTCCTTTTGAAAGATCCGGGTATCGAACGGCCGGTGAACTGAAGTCAGGATTGCGATGCGGGCCATGAGGCGAGGTTACGCGCGACTTCCTCGGCCCAGGCGACCCAGCCGGTTGCGGAGTCCCGCGAGTTCATGGCGCGTCGCGTCCCGGGCCTCCTCGAATTCGGCCACCTTGTTGCGGTCGGTGCGGGCTGCGGAGAGATAGAACTCGCGGCTGAATGCCACGACGGAAGCGAGAACCAATCCGAGCAGGATCCCCAGCGCCACTTTCAGCAGCCCGCCACGCGATTCGGGCAGGACCGGCACCACCGGCTGCTCGACGATCGTGATAAGAGCCGTGTTGCGGACCTCGTCGATCCTTGCTTGTTCGTAAGACTGGGCCAGCGAGGCGACGACCGTCTGCCGCATGGTTATGCTCTGCTGCAACCGGTCGCGCTTGAACTGCAACTGCGGCGAGGAGCTGAAGTCGCGGTTGGCTACCAGGAATGTCTGCAGCGAATCCTCCGCCAGCCGCAATTCCCCCTCGGCCTGTTGCAGCCGCCCTTCGACGAACCGCCGTTCCGCCCCGGCCTGGGACTGGCGCGATTTCAGGTTGAAGTCATTGACCAGATCGAGGAGTCGCTGCGCGATCTGCTGCGCGAGATCGGCCTGCTTGGCACGAACGCTCACTTTCACGATCGCGGTCTGGGCGTCGGAGGAAACGCTGACCATGTCGGTCAGCTCGGTCATCGCGGCCTCAATCTGCTTGGGCCGGTCATCGTCGCTGACATCGAGGAGCTTGACCAGATCGCCACTCACCTCGCCCTTCGAGCCGGTCCAGTGGTATTCCGTTTCGACCGTGGCCCGGAGAATGTTCGGGATCTTTACCAGATCGGCATAGAAGTCCGGAGACTGGTCCGCGTCGCCGCTCGGCACTACGACGCCGAACTGGGCCGCGATCCCCGAGAGGGTCGAGGTGCTCCGGTTGCCGGACTGCGGTGTAAATGCCGCCGTCGCGAGGAAGGTCCGGGGAAGCAGCAGGGTAATCGCGGCGGCGATGATGGCGCCGTAGAGCGGCCACAGGATCAGCCGCCGACGGTGCCTCAGTAGCACCGTAGCGAGGTCCAGAAAGCCGAATTCTTCGCTCTGGGGTGATTCAGGCGACGTGCGCAAAGTCAGGCTCATGTCGGCAAGAAGAATCGGGCCCGGCAGAGCGTTAAGCAAGGCCCGGGAGGGGTTTCCGTCATCGGCCCGGTTCGGCGCTCCGGAAGGGGAACCGCCAGCCTTGCAGGGCTGAATGGAACTCCGTGTCGCGCTTGAGGAAGAGCAGCACCGCGATCAGGAACAGCAACAGGGAAGCGGCGCTGCCGGCCAGCCAGCCGGGCACCCCGGGCAGCCACTCGGCCAGGGCCGAACCCGCGAAGGCGGCAACGACCCCGCCAGCCGCAGTCGCCATCCACAACGGGTGGAAGCCGTGCACCCGCTCGAATCGCCACAAGTAAAGCAGCCGAATCAGAGTGAGCAGCAGAATGGTCGCAGTCCCGGCCAGAACCGCGCCCGGCAAGCCGAGCGATGGCATGAGGGTAACACCCAGGAGCAGCATGGCGAGCCCTGAGCAGACCGACGCAATGAACACTTCACGCTGCCGGTGACAGGCAATGAGCAGCTGCCCCGCGGGGCCGGTCCCCACATTGAGCAATTGCGCGGCAACCAGCGGTACCAGCCACCAGCCGCCCGCGCTGAATTCCGGACCAATCAGGCCGAGAAGGACCGGCGGAGCGATCACCAGAGGCAGGGCGGTCGCGGTAGCGGCGATCAGGAGCGCGAGAGTGAGACCGGCGAAGGTCCGTTGCAGCTGCGCCCTGTCGCCCAGGTGATGCAGGCGAGCGAACTCGACCGGAGTGGTCTGGTTGATTCCAGACTGGAAGAAGGTGAACAGCAGCAGGAGCCGGGTGAATGCGCTAAGGATGCCGACATCGACGCTGCTCAGGAAAATTCCCGAGAGAAGCAGCAATCCCCGTCCCGCCAGCTGCTGGAACAGGTTCCACCCGATGAGCAAATAGGAGAAGCGGAGGAGGCGTGCTGCGTGCTGATTCAACGACCCTCCTGCATCGCCCGCCATGGCTTCACGCATCCGCCACAGCCCGATCAGGGTCGCCGCAGCCGTCCCCAGGACGAGTACCCAGAGCACCGGGACAAGCTCGAGCTTGCGGAGGCTCAAGACCAACACCGCTGTCAGGGCAAGCGCGTTGCGCCACAGGTCCGAGACCATCACGTGATCCCGGAACCGGCGCAGGCCACGAAATCCCGCGCTGAGATTCTGGTTCATCGTCTCGAAGGGGATGGTAAGGGCAACGATGCGAAGTGCTGGCCCCAGTTCCGGCTTGGAGAACACCCGGAGCGCTAAGAAATCCGCCGCGAGCCAGACCGCCGCCGCCGCGGCCACACCGGTGAGGGCGGTGACGACCAGACTGGTCCGAAGCACGCCCCGAATCAGATCAGGGCGCTGTTCTTCCTGGTGAACCGACAAGTACTGGATGACTCCGAAGTTGAGTCCCAGCAGTGCGGCATTCGCCACGACGAACAGCGTCGCGAGTCCCAGCGAGAACGCGCCATACCCCGCGGC
>DATIOP010000167.1:0-6435 GCA_035472975.1 Gemmatimonadales bacterium | reverse complement strand
CGGCGGGCATCGTGCTGGTGAGCTTCTGCAGCATGATGACCACGGCGAGAGGGTTCGCCAACAAGAACAACTATCCGATCGACGCGAACCAGGACATGATCGCGCTGGGCTTCTCCGACCTTGCCTCGGGGTTGAGCCGGGGATTCGTGGTGAGCGGAGCGGATTCGCGGACCGCGGTGGCCGATACCTCGGGAGGCAAGACGCAGCTGACCTCGGTCGTCGCAGCCATGGCGATGGCGCTGGTGCTGTTGCTCTTGACCGGGCCCCTGGCCCTGCTGCCCAAGGCTGCGCTCGCCGCGATCCTGATCTCCTCGGCGATCGGTCTCTTCGACATAGCCTCTCTTCGCTGGTATTTGCGGGTGAGCCCCGCCGAATTCTGGCTCTCGATCGTGGCGATGCTGGGCGTCATGACGGTCGGCGTGCTGCACGGCGTGTTGATCGCCGTGGCCCTGACCTTACTCCGGCTCATTGCGCTCGCCTCCAGGCCGCGCGACGCCGTCCTGGGTGAGGTGGATGAGCAGTCGGGGCTCTACGGGCAGCTTGGTGAGAATGGCAGCACTCCGATTCCCGGCCTTCTGTTGTTTCGCTTCGAGTCGGCGATCGTGTTCTTCAATGCCGACCATTTCAAGGAGCGGGTCCGAACCGTGTTACGCCAAACCAATCCCAAGCCCCGGTGGTTCTTGTTCAGCGCCGAATCGACACCCGCCCTCGACATCACCGGCGGGGAAACACTGGAAGAGCTTCGGGCGGAGCTGGAAGAGCAGGGAATTGTCTTCGCCATTGCCAAGCCCAGGGGTCGGTTCGAAGCGATGCTGAGGCTTACAGGCGTGGCCGACAAGATCGGACCGGAGCGCATATTCCTGACGATTCGTGCCGGGGTGGCGGCGTTCAGGGCGGAGGTCGGTGGACGGTGAAGGAGGTGTCAGGGGCCAGGGGTCAGGTGTCAGGGGTGGCGACAGAGGCGACGCAGCCGCGCTGTTCAATCTTCAATCTGAAATCTTCAATCTGAAATCGCCCCAATGTCTCCCAACACTACCGATCACCCCAACGTCCTCGTCTTTCCACCGCTCCTCTACAGCGGCACCCTGGTGGTCTCCTTGCTCCTGCACTGGTTCAAACCATGGTACCTGCCGCACCCGTGGCCGGTGCGGATCGGGGGAATCGGACTGATAGCCGCCGCGGTGGCGCTGGGGATCTGGGGAGAAAGGACCCTCAAACGAGGCGGGACTAACGTGAATCCTCGTGAGCCGTCGCTGGCTATCGTGAGCGACGGCCCCTACCGTTTCACCCGCAATCCGCTCTACCTCGCACTCGCCGTCCTATGCCTCGGTATCGCCTTCGCCGTGGGCACGGTCTGGCTGCTCGTGTTCCTGGTTCCGGTGCTTCTCATCACCCACTACGGCATCATCAAGCGGGAGGAACAGTATCTGGCGAGGAAGTTCGGGGAGCCGTACGTGGCGTATATGGGGAGAGTGAGGAGATGGATCTAGGAGATTGCAGATTGAAGATTTCAGATTGCAGATTGAGCTAACAGCTAACAGCTAATAGCTAACCTGCAAGCCGGTCCAACCGTCAACTCAATCTGCAATCTTCAATCTGAAATCTGAACTCCCCTTGCCTCAGCGCTGCCCGGGCCGGTATGCCTTGGCGAGGGAATCATAGAACGCGCTGAACTTGAGGCTGTCCTTGGCCGACATGCCAACGGGGCCAGGATAGTAGTCTTCCCCACTCTCGTTCGGTCCGACGGACCAGTACATGCCCGATTGTGACGTGAGGTCCTTGGACGGGGTCGAAGGGCGCATCGTCGATTGGTAGAAAAGCAGGAGCGCGACGCGCTGCGGGGGAAGGCCAGTGAGGGCCGACCATTTGAGGACGGTTGGCGTCGGATCATCGTTGGGCGTGGAGAGCCAGGAGTGCGTTCTGGTCAGGACGCCGGCAACCGAGCCTGCCACGATTCCCAGGATCAGCACGAAGACCGGGACGACGTTCAGTGAACGATCGGTTTCGGATTTCTGGATGCCGGAGAGCACCGAGGCTGCTGCGGCGGCGGCGGCGAGGAGACTGGTTACCACAACCGCGAGGACTGGCGAGACCGACATCCCGACGAGCCAGCCGATTCCCAGGCCGGAGGCTCCCAGAAGCAAGACGTTGGTAGAGGACCGGAGCTGGTGTGCGGGCATGGCGCTGTCGGGCAGGGGTGGGAAAGCCCGACTCCACGGTAGATCTCCCCGCCGGAGTGGACCATTGTACCTTGGTGCATCTCCCCGGCGATCGCCCCTTCCTTACTTTGCTGTTCTCTCTTCGCGTGCGCACGCGGACTCTTCGGGAGGACCTCCATGAATCGATTGTTCAACTTCATCGTGGCGTCTATGGTCGCCGGCCTACTGATCGTGGCCCCGCTCTACCTGGCGATCCTGCTGATGCTCAAGGCGGCGGCTTCTGTGGCGCGACTGGTCAAACCAATCGCTGGATTACTCCCCGAGTGGCTGCCCGCGGAACGCCTGCTCTCGCTCCTTCTGGTCCTGCTGATCTGTTTCTTCATCGGTGCCGCCGCGCGCACACGGTCCGGCCGCGCGCTCATAGAGAAGCTCGAGCGTTCGTTCTTCGAGCGCATCCCCGGGTACGCGGTCATCAGAAGTATGACCCAGCGATTGGCGGGGAGGGGTGATGAGACCGAGTGGAAGCCGGCGCTCGTCGAGATCGAGGACGCCCTGGTTCCCGGATTCATCATCGAGGAATTCGATGATGGTCGCTACACCTGTTTCGTCCCCTCTGTCCCGACGCCGTTTGCCGGAGCGGTCTACGTGCTCGATCGGGAACGGGTGCATCCGCTGGACGTCCCGTTCACCCAGGCGATCAGATCGGTCTCTCGCTGGGGCTCGGGGTGCAAGGAACTGGTCGCGACCATGCAGCGGTAGCGGGTCAGCTCCCGCGCGCCCGGGCGTAGGCGGCCGGCGAGGTGCCGACGGTGGCCTTGAAATCCCTCACGAAGTGAGCCTGGTCGGTGTAGCCCAGGCTCAGTGCCAGCGCGGCCTGGCCAACTTCTCTGTCTGCCGCGAGCCGTTCCGCCGCTTCGTGCAGGCGGTACCGCTGGATTACCCACTTGGGACTCACTCCGACATACTTGGCGAACAGGCGCTGGAGGGTGCGCTTGTTGACACCGTACCGCTGGACCAGGTCCTCCACCTTGAGGATCCCCCGCTCGCGCGCCACGGCGTAGACCATCTCCGAGAGTCGCGTCACGTTGTCATCTGGTACAGGGCGACGATTCCGCAGGAATGTCTCGATCAGAGCGACGCGCCCGTCGTCTGTGCCTTCCGCCAGCACCGCACGATCGAGCTTCGCCCCATCCACACCGAAGACCTCAGCCAGCTCCACCGTCTTGTCCGATAAGCTCGAAATAGGAAAGCCGGCGAAGGGATAGAACCCTCCCGGCCGGAACTTGACCGCGAACACGCCGCCTCTACCCGCCAGCATCCGGGTAAATCTGGCCCGCGCGATACCGCTGATCCTGCTCTTCCCGTCTTCGAAGATCATGTGGACGCTGGGGTGGGGGAGGGTCTCCACCCGCTGGGGACCGGCGTCGCCGAAGTCCCAGGATACCACCCAGAAGTGCTCGACCCAGGTGTCCAGGTCGCTCGAAGGATGGAAGCGCTCGTGCCGGAGGCCCCGAGGCTCGACCACGGCGGTCTTGAGGACACCCCGCGGGGGTTCTGCCTTGCGGCGAGTCATGTCGCGTCGCGTTTCTGCAAGACCCGGCGGAGGCCGGGCCCTATCATGGGTCTACAACGTGAACTCAGGGGATCAGTATGTTAACTCAAACCAGGCGAGGGGTTATGGTCGTGATCGGGTGCGTCGCCGCCGGCTTGGCGCTCGGCGACCTGGCCGGCCAGCAAGCCCATCAAGTCACCTCCGGAGAGACCAGCATGCATGCCCGCGGCTCCTTCGACGTCAAGGTCACGCCCACCCCGGCTGCCGACAGTGCCGGAGGCCCAATCGGCCATCTCGTCCTCGCCAAGCAGTTCCACGGCGAACTCGACGCCAAAAGCCAGGGCCAGATGCTTGGCGCCCAGGCTGGAGCAGAGGGTTCGGGGGCCTACGTTGCTTTGGAGCTGGTGACCGGCACACTCAACGGGAAGCAGGGGAGTTTTCTGCTGATGCACCGGGGGACGATGAGCCGAGGCGCCAACTACAAGATGGACGTCGCCGTCGTGCCGGAGTCGGGGACGGGCGAGTTGGCCGCGATCAGCGGCACGATGACGATCATCATCGAAGGCAAAACCCACAACTACGACCTCGAGTACCGGCTGGACGGCGGGTCCTGACGCGCAGTATTAAGTGAGCGGTCTGCCCGTTACCGGTTACTCTGTTCCGCGGGGCCTGGTTGATATTCCCCCCTTGGGGTGGGGGGAGGGCTCGCACTTTTCCGTACGTCTCTCCCGTGATTTGGGACCGGCAAAGCCCTATGCCGCCGCGGCGATCGGAGTTCCCTGCGCCGACACGAGCCGCCAGCCCTTCGCACCGCGCACGTACACGTGGGTGTAGCGGCTGTGCGGACTGAACGGATTGCCGGCGTACTGTCCTTTCATTCGAGTCTGGCCAGTCACGACAGCGGTCCCATTGTACGAACGTACCCGTGCCTCGATGCGTTCGATGGCCTCGAAGACCAGCTGGCCTGAGCCTACGACGTCGATCAGGGCGGCCTTGGGCACTTCGGACCCCGTCATGACGTCGACGAGCAGAAAGTCATTCTCGAGAATCTGATCGAGGCCAGCGCGATCGCCCAGCAACAAGGCTTCGAAGAAGCGGTCTTCTGCAGCTTTCACTTCCGTTTCGATATCCATTACGAATTCCGTTCCACAGTGGGTGAGTTGCGTGGGTTTGAGCGTTATTGGCTTGTTGCAGGAGCCGCCGCTGCCGAGTCGGCATCCTCGAGGAGTCCGGCAAATTCCTGCAGCTCTGTGGTACCAAGGTCGGATACAACCCAGTAGGTGAAGTCGGCCCCATTCCAGTGCAGCAGGTGATAACCGTGGCGAGTCGCGGCCTGGGGGCCTAGTGCCATGCCGGCGTCGGCCGGCCAGAGGAAGACGTTGATGACGTGCTTGCGGCGCCCGTAGACCAAGGCCGCAACTTTCCGCTCGCCGACGTACTCCAGCCGCCCGCCCAACAGGGGATATCCGCGTCCGGCGAAGTCGTAGACCGGAGGCGAAAAATCCAGCCGGCCATTGAACCAGGGCTTTACCGTGTGGAGGTCGCTGCTCACAACGTCGGTGAGATGCTCGCCGATCAGGGACCGGACGTGACTTTCCAGCACCGTTTGAGTCAACATCTCGCCGTTGGCACGCGTGGTCGCAAGCTGCCAGCTTCCGGTCGCGACAATCGCGAGGCTCGCGGCCACGGCGAGGGCCCACCAGGCGCCAGGCTTTCGTGTCGCTCGCATACTTCCACTCGCCGCCCGGTGGGCCGCCTCTTCCAAGTCGCGGCGTAGCGACTGGGGGGCTTCAAACTTGGGCAGCTCGCGCGCGAGCACATCACGTAACGCGAGCCTTCGCTCCTGGAGGGTCCGGCAGTTGGCGCACTGCCCCACATGGGCGTCGAACTCTGCCATCTCTGCGGGCGGCAGCTCGTCATCAACCCAGGCATCCAACCGTACCCGAATCTCGTCGCAGATCATCCCCGTCCCTCCTTCCCTGCAGCTCCGCCGAGCAAGAACTCCAGCCGCTCGCGCGCGCGGCCCAGTCGCGACATCACGGTGCCAATCGGGACATCCGCCACTTCGGCTATCTCCTTGTAAGAGAGGCCTTGGAGCTCGCGCAGCACGATCACTTCTCGGTAGACGAGCGGGAGTGCGGCAAGGGCTGTGTGCACCGACTCCCGATCAGCGGTCCGGATGAGAATCGCGTCGGGTTGGCCGGCCTCTCCTTCGTGGCTATGCAACGTTTCATCGAAGGAGACCTCTGCAGCTGTGGTCCCGCGCCGTCGAAGCAGGCTATGGCACGTGTTGCGGATGATGGCAAAGAGCCAGGGTCGAGCGTTGTCGGTTCGGCACTGGTCAACGTGCCTCAATGCCTTGAGCATCGCCTCCTGGGTCGCGTCCTCCGCGTCGTGAGAATCCCGCATCAGGTACCGCGCCAGGGTGTACGCGTCGTCGACGTGGGGCAGGATCAGCGATTCGAAGCGCGTTGGTGTGCTCGTGGCCAGCCGGACGTCCGGTGATCCAACCGCTCTCCCGCGGGAAAATGCTGGAGAGCGGTGGTTCGCTGCGGCAAACAGCTTCGGCGCCTGAGCCACTTGGAACGGCTACCCTGCCTGTTGGGCCGGAGCGGTAGAACTGGACTTCTCCCAGTTCACGAACAGGAACCCTCCCGGCGCGTCGAACTTCGCCTCGCCCGGCCCAGGGAGGATCTGGAGCTGAAGCTCTTCGATCGGATTGCG
>DATIOP010000166.1:0-2646 GCA_035472975.1 Gemmatimonadales bacterium | reverse complement strand
CTCGAGGGTCGCGGTGGTCTCGGATGGCAACTGCGAGCGGACTACCCGCGACTCCAGGGCCCGCCCCGGCTGAAGCAACTCCTCCAGGGTGGCGCCGAACTTCTCCAGCACCCGGTCAACCCGATGCTCAACCAGGATCCCCGACCAGCGCGGCACCGGCAGCTGAGGTATTACGCCCAGACTCTCATACAGTGGCCGGCAGAGCGGCAGGTAGCGAAGCTCTCCTGGGCCCGCGACGTAAGCCACGGTTGGGAGCAATGCACTCTCCACCACCGGGCGGAGCAGAACGTTGGGAGACAGGCGCTGCGGTTCCTGCTGGGCGAGCCGCTCCAGGTCCGCGAGCCCGAATCGTTCATGAGCACGCCGGGTCACGAACCCGCCATCGGTGCGGACCAGCCGGTCACGACCGAGGGCTGCCTCCACCATCACCAGCGTGGCACCGTCGGCGGCAGCGACTCCAGGATCAGTGCCCTGCCCCACAAGATCGCCGCTTCTCTCGTCGAGCAGGCGCTCGATATCGGAGGCCTTGCGCAGCGCGTCCAGGAGCAGCGGTCCAGCGGCCTTCTTGACGGCAGCGTGCGTGCTGTCGAGGCACACAATTCCGAACGGAGCGAGCAACTCGGCGAGCGCCGATCCATACGCTCCTGCCACCGTCTTGTCTGGCCGGAAGTGGCGACGAAGCCAGTCGAGCGTGCCCTCCCGGTGTTCCGCCGGAGGAAGGTCGGCTTCGAGCTGGGTGAGGACGCCGTCTACTTCGGACCCGAGCAGCTCCCGATAGAGAGGCAAAAGCGGGGCATCAAGTGGGCGCTCACGCAGAACCGCCGTCACCAGAGCGCCGTCGGCGTTCAACCACGACGCGTGATTTGCCTCGGTGAAGTCATGATCATCGCCGGCGACCCAGAAAACCGGGACCACCTTGCGACCCCAACGACGGCCAAGCATCTCGGCCAGCGCGGCGGCAGAGAGTGCCTTGTGGATCGTATACAGGGGGCCGGTGAAGAGCGCCGGTTGCTGCCCGGTTGTCACGACCAGGACGCCGGGATCAGCCAGGCTCTCGATTGCGGCCTCTGTCCCCGGAGAACGCAGGCAGGCTTCCACCAGGCCGGAATGGAGCGCTCCCGTGCGCACCGCGGGAGCAGGGATCGAGCTCGCGAGGGGGGTAGCAACCAGGCGGAGAGTCACCGGGGAACCTGTGCGAGGAGGATGCAGCGGGTTCCTTCCCCCGGAGGACTGCCGGTGTAATCTCCCCAGCGACGAACGATTCTCGCACCGTTCGCGGTGAGCAACGATTCCAGCTCCTGTGGAGGAAGTAAGCGGACCCGCTCCTTGAAGGTCCTTCCATCCTGAGTATGAATCGCCTTCACTACAAAGCGGTCATCGGTCGTAATCTGTCGGGTGATGCGCACCACCGCGGATTCGAACCGGACGGTTTCTTCCGGAACCAGACGCTCACGCACCCGATCGGCGTTGAGGAAATCGATTACGAACCAGCCACCGAACCTGACGGTGTCGAGCATTTCCTTGATGGTACGGTCGTGATCCTCGTCGCGCTCGAAATATCCGAAGCTGGTAAACAGATTGAGCGTGAGGTCCATGGAGCGGGGCCGGACTGGAAGACAACGCATATCGGCGCGAGCTACCGGCCGATCGGTCACTTCGCGGACCTTCCGCAACAGGGTAAGCGACAGGTCAACACCGACCGGGCGAGCACCCCGCGCCTCGAGTGAAGCCATATGGCGTCCGGCGCCACAGGCCACGTCCAGCACCTTCCACCCGGGCTTCCATTCCAGTGCGCCGCAGAGCAGCTCTACCAGACGCTCGGCGTCGGCCTCGTCGCGGTGCGGATAGAGGTGAAGGTATTCCTCCCCGAACCATTCTTCGAACCATTCGGTCATCGCAGTCCGGGACCGGGCGCGGCGGCCCGCCTCATTTGTGGTACGGTTCGCCCCGCAGGATCGTAAACGCGCGATAGAGCTGCTCCAATACCACGACCCGGGCGAGCTCATGAGGAAAAGTCAGCGGACCGAGGCTCCATCGAAATGCGGCGGCCTGGCGAATGTCGTCCGCCAGGCCCGTGGAGCCGCCAATCAGAAAGGCGAGTGAGCGCGGCGATTCGCTCCAGCGTCTGAGCTGGTGGGCGAGCGCCTCGCTCGTGAGGTAGGTACCTTCGCGATCGAGCGCCACCAGGAAGCCGTCTCCCGGCAGCTTGGCCCGCAACCGCGCTGCCTCTTCCCTCCGCTGCACCACACCGGTCGGGGCACGGGAAGCTTCCCTGATCTCGATCTCCTGAACCACCGCGTAGCGCCGCAGCCGTTTCAGGTATTCGTCGCCCGCCTCACGGTAGGCCGGCCGCAGCTTGCCGACGGCGAGCAGTCGCAGGTCCATCTGCCGGGCTCATCAGGCATACATGCCGCGGAGCCGGTGCACGGCTGCGACCCGGTCGATGGCCAACATGTACGCACCGATCCGGTTATCGAGCTTGTGCCGCTGGGCCATGGAGGTCACTTCATCGAAGGACCGCACCATGATCCGCTCGAGCCGCTGATTGACGGTCTCCTCGTCCCAGAAATACCCGCCACGATCCTGTACCCATTCGAAGTAACTCACCGTGACGCCACCGGCATTGGCCAGGATGTCAGGGATGAC
>DATIOP010000165.1:0-7749 GCA_035472975.1 Gemmatimonadales bacterium | reverse complement strand
GCCGCTGCAATCGCTGGCTACGTCAAGGGCACCCGGATCATTCAGGAGGGGCCCGACGCACGGTTTCCCGACCGGATCCTGCCTGGCAACCATTTCCGTTTCCGCGGCGGGACTCCGCGCCGTGGCAGTACGATCGGCTTGCGGAGTCGCCGGATTGATCGGTACCGCCCCGCCCGCGCCCATCTTCGAATCGATCGCGCCAGCTGACCCCAGGGGGCCTCGTCATGCCCCCGATGAATTCCGCTTCGACTCCGCGACCATTACCAACTGGCCAGCGATCACCGATCACCGTTACATACCGGTGACACGGCGGTCTTAGGCTGTGTGGATCCAACAGGCGAGGATATATGGCGGAAGAACAACCAGTCCGCTTGGTGCTCACCCCCGAACAGCGCGAGATTGTCCGGCGGCTTTCCGGCCAACATGTCGAGGCGATTGAACTCGAGCCGGAAACTCCCGCGAAGAATGAGGCGGCAACGAATGAGCCGCCAAAGAAAGGCGTGCTCCGCTTTCTCTGGCGGCTTTCCGCGGCAACTGGAATTCCGCGGCAGGCCTGGCTACCTGATGAAGGAGATCAGAAAGCCAAGCCCGATGGGGCCTAAGCCACCGGCATCATCGCGTATTTGATGACGTAGAAGTTCACGCCCTGCGGTGACGTAACGCCCGCCATGCGGCCAATCTCCGGGATATCCATGAGCGGCATGCAGATCTTCCCGCCGAGCTTCGTGGCGTTCTCCGCGACCTGATCCGCATCGTCCACGGTGAAGTACACCCCCCAGTGGGGCGGAGCTTTCATGTCCTCCGGGATCTGCATCAGCCCCGCTACCGGGGTGTTACCAAGTTTGAACGTGGTATAGGTGAACCCGGGCATCGGCTTCTCTTCGATACTCCAACCGAATAAGCCGGTGTAGAACTTCCTGGCGCAGGGCACATCACTGGTGAGAGTCTCGAACCAGCTCGGGGCGCCATGCAGGGTGCCGTCCACGTCGGTGCCGGGGCTCTTCGTCCCCTGCCAGATGTCGAACTGGGCGCCATTGGGGTCGTGGCAGACGGCCATGCGGCCGTGATCCGGGATATCGAACGCTGGTTCCGCCTTTCCGCCGAGTGACCTGATCTTCTCACCGGTTGCGTCAGCGTTGTCGACCTTCACCATGACACCGATGAGCGGAGGCGTGCCCTTGGGGGTCTGGGGGCTGTTCAAATCGAAGAGCCCGCCGATATCACTCCCTCCCACTTTGATCAGGTACCCCATCCCCGGCATCTCGGCGTAGGTCCAGCCCAGCAACTTCTCGAAAAAGGTGCATGCCTCGGCAGGCTGCGGGGTCAGCATGTTGATCCAACAGAACTCGCCGGGGTTGCGAATGCGTGTGGTCATCGGAACACTCTCTGTTTCAATTCGGTGATTGGGATTGGCCTCATCGGCCCTTTGCGGTACGGCGACTCTTCGCGGCAAGTTTCCGACGGACAATGGGACCGGTAAGCTCCCGCAGTGCTTCCTTTCCGGTCGACCTCGCCGCCGGTTCTTCGGATTCTGCCAGCCTACGCGAGACTTTGATGGCGGCAGTGTTCAGCACCTGGTTACGCCGCCCCAGTACCCGAAGGCCCCAGCTTACGCCCTTCTTGACGAAGTTCCGGTCGTCCGGTGCGGCGCGTTCGATCAGCTTCAGCGAACGCAGGAACGGCTCGTCTCCCGCGCGTTTGTCATGCAAGGCCAGACTCGCGATGAGCGCGAAGGCTGCTCGCTTGACGAACTCATCACGGCGCTTGCTCCACTGGTCTACCTTGCGCCAGGCATGCGGCGTCTTGTCGAAGAGGACGAAGCAAACCGTGTCGCAGATGCCCCAGTTGTCAAAGTCTCGGACCCAGCGATCCATCTGTACAGACGTGACCCGGGCCGGATCATCCACATACGACGACAGCATCCGGGCCTCGTACCATCCGGTCTTCCAGAGCGCCTCGGCCAGATCATGGTCCTTGCCGAGGCGCTTGGCCAGCTGCTGGATCATTCCCACTTTCACCCCATACGACTTGGGTGCGGTGATTCCGTAGCGAGTGAGCATCGCCTCGCGATAGGCCTTGCTGCCATGGCGTTCCAGCCACGCAAGGGAATCCCGCACCCGTTCTGCCGTCTCGCTCACTTAAGCTTCCGGAGCAACTCTTCAAGTCTGGCGAAGCTGGGATCCATCCCTTCCTTCATCCCGGTCTTGAGCGCGGCGTCTCGCGCAGCCTTGGAGGGATACGTGACAGTGAGCGTGGCCGTCGTCCGGCCACCGGATTCGGTGAGGCGCAGCGTATTGATCGTCTCCGGCCATTCAGGTCCCCACCGCTCGGTGGTTACCAACAGTTCCGGCGGCTTCACTTCGCGCACGGTGCCGCCCATGGCCATCTCGCTGCCGTCAGCCTTGCGCCAGACATAGCGCCACGAGCCGCCGACCCGTAGATCGATCTTGCACTCCGGCATGGTCCACCCTTCAGGTCCGAGCATCCACTGCTGGATGTGCTTCGGCTGAGTCCAGGTGTCGAAGACCAGGCGGCGTGGCGCGTCCAGGACTCTGGTAAACTCCACTTCGCGATCATTCGGCGTCGCAAAGGCGGTCACGCCGGGTTTAGTTGCGGTCGTCATCGGACTTCTCCTGTGCCTTGAGTTGTTGGAGATAAGCGTCGAGGCGCGTGTAACTGGCGTCCCAGAAGCGGCGGAACTCTCCGGCCCATTCCGCGACCTCTTTGAGCGGGGCAGCGTCCAGGGTTCGGGGTCGCCACTGGGCCTCCCGTCCCCGCTGGATCAGCCCCGCGCGCTCGAGTACGCGAAGGTGCTTGGAGATGGCTGGCCCGCTCATGTCGAAGGGGGCCGAAAGCTGTTTCACGGTCGCCGCCCCTTCCGAGAGCCGGACCAGGATGGCGCGACGGGTCGGGTCGGCGAGGGCCGAAAAAGTGGTGCTGAGCTGGTCGGTCGCTGCTCGCATAGCCTTATAGGTCAATATGTATAACCGACTGGATACCTAACCCCGTGGTTATATACAACAAACCTTCGAACCCGTCAAGACCCTGAGCCAAGGGCAACTTTCGGCGAAAAATGGAGCGACCACAGGAGGCCCGCGGTGATCGGTGGACTGTGTTTGTGATGAAACACGAAGATCTTTCCGGCTCCTGGACCCGAAATGCGGTCAACGTGACGCAACCAGTCTTGAACCGGCCGGCAAGACACCTGGCGCACCGGGCGATTCTCATGGCGGGGATTTGGCTGATCGGCTGCCATCATGCGGAGCGGTCAACCGGCTGGACCGATCCCTCACCTCACCGAGGGTACTTCGTCGCTGTCGCACCGGGAGTGACGCTGGAAGTACTCGACTGGGGCGGTTCGGGGATTCCACTGGTCTTTCTTTCCGGACTACAGGATGTGGCCCACGGGTTCGACGATTTTGCCCCGCGTTTCACCGATCACTTTCACGTGCTGGCCATCACCCGTCGCGGGTATGGGGCGTCGAGCCAGACACCCTCAGGCTACGACCTGGCGACCCGGGTCGCCGATCTTCGCGCGGTGCTCGACTCGCTGCATCTCACTCGGGTAGCACTCGTGGGCCACTCGATTGCCGGCGACGAACTCACCGCGTTTGCCGGTGCGTTTCCCGAGAGGGTGAGTCACCTGGTGTATCTTGACGCCGCGTACGATCACTCCGGTGTCGGAATTCTGGTTCGCGAGTACCCTCCCCTTCCCCCGATGATGGCCGCGGATTCCGTCTCACCCAAGGCGCTACAAGCCTATATCCTCCGCACCTACGGCACGCTGATCCCCGAGTCCCAGCTCCGGGCCATCGGCCGCTACGACAGCTTGGATCATTTGACGGGAAACGTGACGCCGGAGTGGATCGATTCTCAAATGCTGCAGGGCTGCGGTCGCCCCGACTACAAGGCAGTCCGGACACCCGCCCTGGTGATCGACGCCGTGGTGGATTCGGCCTCGCAAGCCTTCCCCAATCTTGCGCAACTCGATTCGACAACCAGGCAGGCGGCGATACGTTTTACCGGAACGCTGCAGCGGTGGGGGACGACCGAGCGGGAAAAGGTTCGTCGGGAGCTGGCGGGAGCAGACATCCTGGAGTTGCACGGAGCCAACCACTACGTGTTCACCTCGCATCCGGCAGAAGTGGCCGAGGCGATGCGAAAATTCTTCGGCGAGGCTGCCGGACAATGACTCCTGGAGGATGATCTAGCGGCGGGCGACCGGTTTCCTTCGACTGCGCGGCTTCTGTTGGCCCCACCCTGCCGCGTACTCGGTTCGCAACAGTTCCAGCAGCCTGACTGCGGCCTGACTCAAGTAGCCATTCTTCCGGGTAACCAGATAGACCTGCGCTCCGGCGCCCAGTTGCTTCACTCCTATCGTGCTCAGGGCGCCCGCCGCGAGCTCCTCCGTGATACTGCTCTCTGTCATCAAAGCCAGCCCGAACCCCGCTTCGACCAGACGCTTCTGGGCCGTCAGACTGTCCACCGCGGTCCATTCGACCTCGCCGAGCCCGCGGGTGAGGAAGAGTCCGAATACATGAGACGCGGCGATCTCGCGTTGACCCGGTACATCTGGAAAGGCGAGCCAGCGCTCATCCCGAAGCGCCTGAAGCGAAGCGACGTGACGTCTCGCGAGCCGGTGCCCCGGACCGCACACGACGAGCAGCGGCTCGGCGCCAAGGGACTCGCACTGGAGATCGGGAGACCGGTCCCGCTCGTAGCGCAGACCGATCGAGACCTCACCCCGGCGCACCAGATCGCTCACCTCCGCGCTCCGGGCGGTGCGGAAGGTGAGATCCACCCGCGGGTGACTCTTGGTGAACCGCTGGAGCACGGCCGTCAGGTTCGTACCGGCCAGGGTACCCACACTCGCGAGCGAGACGGGGCCGCCGGCATCTGCCCGTAACCCACGTACCGCTTCCGTGGCGTCCTTCACCACCGCCAGTGCCCGCACGGCATAGGGCAGGAGGACCCGGCCCGCCTGGCTGAGAACAATTCCCCCGGTGATTCGTTCGAAGAGCGGCGCGCCCAGCTCGTGTTCCAGAAGCGAGATGCGCCGCGAGATGGCGGGCTGGGTCCGGTTCAGGACGCGCGCCGCGCGGGAGAATCCCCGCTCCCGGTGCACCGCCACGAAGGTTTCGAGGGCCTCGGTGTCCATGCGGCTATCATACGTTTTCCTTATGGCTTTGTAAAGAACTACAACTTTGACGCACGGTGATTCAACCACTAATCTGCGCCATGACCCTGAAGGAGGCGGACCATGGCAACCCAGAAGCAAAAAGCGGAGATCTTCAAGGCGCTCCACCATTCTCCCACCGGTTTCCTCATGCCGAACGCGTGGGATCCGGGAAGCGCCATCGTACTGGCCCAGGAGGGATTCCCTGCCCTGGGCACCACCAGTGCCGGCATCGCGTTCTCACTCGGCAAGTGTGACTTCCAGGTCCCCGACCCGACTCTCGGACTCACCCGCGGCCCGATGTTCCAATGCATTCGCCAGATCGTGGACGCCGTCCCCCTGCCGGTGAATGGAGACCTTGAAAACGGTTACGGTCACCGCCCGGAGACCGTGGCCGAGACGGTGCGGCTGGCGATCGAAGCAGGCCTGGCGGGCGGGAATATCGAGGATCACGATCCACGGTTGCCGGACGGTCTCTACGACGAACAGCTTGCCGCGGAGCGGATTCGGGCCGCCCGGGAAGCGATCGACCGCACCGGGACGGCGTTCGTGCTGAACGCGAAGATTGACGCCTACTCGCTCTCGCTTCCCGATGCCCTCAAGATCAGCCTCCGGCGCGCCCGGTTGTTTCGCGATGCCGGCGCCGATTGTGTCTACCCCTGCGGGGTGAGCGACATGGAGTCGGTTCGGATCCTGGTGCGAGAGGCGGGGGCGCCGGTCAACGTCGTGGTGGGCTGGGGTGGCGCTCGCTTCAACATCGATGAGCTGCTGGAGGCCGGCGTCACCCGGATCAGTGTGGGCGGTAGTCTGGCTCGTGCGGCACTCGGGTTCGTACGCGCTGCCGCACGGGAGATGCGAGATCAGCGCACGATGGACTTCGCGACGGAGCAGATCGGCCAGGGAGAGCTGAACGAGATGTTTGCGAGGGCGCAGGAGTCGTAAGAGGATGTTGGGATGTTGGGATGTTTGGATGTGAGGATGTGAGGATGTGTGGATGTGAGGATGTGAGGATGTGAGGATGTGACCCCCCAATGAAACATCCCCACATCCAAACATCCGAACTGCCCCGGGAGGTTCACGCGGTCAAGAGACGACGATTCTGCGCTTGCGCGGGAGAAGGGTCGACAGGTTAGTTAGAGGAGGAGACCGCGCGGGGTGCGCGGCCCGGAATCTGAAATGGTGACGTCATGTCCGACCGGCCGCGTGGCCCGATGTCGCAGGTTGCCGTTGGGGTGGTCGTCGCCCTGCTGGTAGGGGGGTCGGTGCCGTGGTGGTGGAGTGACCTCAAGGCCAAGCTCGGCTCTCACCCATCCCAGGTCACCGTAAAGCCCGCTCCATCTCCCCAGGCGGCCCCGCCACCATCTCCCCAACCCGCTCCTAACTCTGACGAGTACAGCCAATCCGACTACGAGGCGGTTCAATCGATCTACGAAAAGCGTCAGAACGCCAAGACTTGTGTTGATGTGAAGCGCCTGACGAGCCGGATGCAGCAGTACTTCGGGAACCAGCACCTCGTCCCTCCCAAGTTCGTCGACACGATCCGCTTTCCAGCTCCAGTTCCCAAGCCCACCATTTCGGATCTTGCCAAGGATCGGATTGCGCGCATCAAGGATGCGAGGCCGAAATGCTACCCGTGAGATAGGGCGGGACGGCGGGACGGCGGGAAGGCGGGAAGGCGGCGCAGAACGTGAGGCCATATTGCTGGTGGTCGTGGGATGGACCAAGGAGGCGCCTCGTGACAACGGATCGGAAGCCGTGGTTAGCCGCACTCCTGACGTTGCCGCTTGCTGGCTTAGGGCATCTATATCTAGGGTTGCCTCGCCAGGCCCTCGTCGCCTTCGCAGTAATGTGCGTCGCTAGAGCCGTCGTAGTTGCGGCGGCGTTCTGGGCTCCCCAACCGATCAACGCGATAATCGTCTGGGTCGCTTCGCTGGGTACCGTGATCGCTCTTACGATCCACGCGTGGTGGCAGACCTCCCGTGTTTCGCGACCCTACGTGCTGAGGCCCTACAACAAGTTGTACATCTATTGCCTGCTTATCCTGATCGCTGTGGGCGTGATAAGCCCTGTTGCGAAATGGCTGCTGCAGGACCAACTGCTGCAAGCTTTCAGGATTCCGAGTGCTTCTATGGAACCGACGATGCTCCTTGGCGATTTCCTTTTCGTCGATAAGAGGAGATCGGCCTATGAGCAGACGCATCGGGGGACAATCGTCGTGTTCCTGTCTACGGAAGACCAGGGACTGCGCGTGATCAAACGTGTGGTGGGCCTTCCGGGAGATACAATTCAGATGACTGCTGGAACACTTTACGTCGACGGGCGCCACCTCGATGAAGACTACGCTCAGTTTTCGCCAGGTACTACTGAGGACGAACCCGAGCTGAAGGCCAAAATGCGTGACTGGCAGGTTGCCAACTATGTCGGATCGGACTCCGAATCCTACGCTCCGGACCTCCAGCAATGGGGGCCACTCGTAGTACCGCCGGATTCGTTTTTTGTCCTCGGGGACAATCGGGACCATGCCTGGGATTCCCGCTTCTGGGGTTTTGTTCCCGCCGACCACGTGGTCGGTC
>DATIOP010000164.1:0-1581 GCA_035472975.1 Gemmatimonadales bacterium | reverse complement strand
GGAAAGTCAGGAGTGACGGGTCGGAGGCGTTCTCCAGGGCGATACCGAAATCCTGCGCGTTGGCGAAGATCGAGTTGTAGATCCCAAGCTTCAGACTGCCTCCTGCAGTCAGATCGTTGCGCAGCGACAGGCCGCTTGTCTTGCTCTTGTCGACGGTGTCGCCGACGAGATTGACAACCGACTGGGATGTTCCGTTGGCCTCGATGCCTATGCCGGCGGCGTTCCCACACCGACACGTGCCAACATCCCAGATGGAGGTGTTGTAAATGTCCACCTCGGCGTGTGAGCCCGAATCGAAATAGAGATCCACACCGGTACCGGTCGATGATCCGCCGTGGGCGTCGATCTTGTCGCCGATAAGAACGAGCTTCGTCGCCCCGGTCGATAAGAAATCGGTGGCGAGAACGGGAAACTGGCTCGAATTCATGCTGATTGTGCTGTTCTTGACGGTCAGTGTCCCGGGGTTGTAGGCGAGGAAGACGAGCGCGTTCTCACCGCCAGACGGATGGATCTTGACCCCATCTAGCGTCACCTGGTGACCTGAGCCACCGTCGAACTCCACGTTCAGGAGATAGTCGAATTCCAGTCCGGTGAGCGTGACGTTGATCGATCCCGTTGAGGGATCGACAGACATGCCCTGGCTGAAGACAGGGTGGAACCCGGTGGCTGGATTCATGGTCAGGCTGGTCCTCACCTGGGCAAATTCATCCACAGAGTTCGTCGCGATCTGGATGGTGTCGCCCGGGTTGGTGCCGTCGATGCAGCTCTGCAGGCCATCGGCGGCAGGGCAACTCGCATCGGACGGATAAGTCCACATGCCGGCCCCTCCGGCGGCCACCGGCGACGGGATCGTCACCAGGTAGACCATCGGGAGTACGAGTGAACCGATGAATCCGAGCCGTCGGGCAGAGCGGGCCACGGAAGCCTCCCAGCTAGCCGTGGCGGCAAGTGGGACCGTCTACGGTCGCACGATGGTGCGCTTACTCAATCGCCGAATCAATATCCAAGTTTTCGCCACTACGCGACCACGCTCAGTTCTGGCGAGCGGCTCCCGCAGTAGCTGGAGTCTCGGCGTTCTTCTCCGCCGCGGCCTTGCGCGCCTTGTCCCAGTCCGAGCGGAAGGTGACGATGCCCTTGTCCGTCAGCGGGTGATGGACCATCTGCTGGAGCACCTTCATGGGCAAAGTTGCGATGTGCGCACCGATCAAGGCGGCCTCGGTCACGTGCCGCGGATGCCGTATGGATGCGACGAGGACCTCGGAGTCCAGGTCGTAGGTGTCGATGATCGGAACCAGCTCGCGAATGACGTCCATGCCCTCTTCGTTGATGTCATCCAGCCGTCCAACAAAGGGCGACAGCAGCGATGCTCCCGCCTTGGCCGCGAGCAATCCCTGGTTGGCCGTGAAGATGAGCGTGCAGTTCGTCCGGATTCCTTCTTCAGCGAAGCGTGACATAGCCTCCAGGCCTTCCTCGCTCATGGGCACCTTGACCACGATATTCGGGGCGATCTTCGCGAACGCCCGTCCTTCACGGAGCATGCCCTCGACGTCTTCCGCAACGACCTCGGCCGAGACTGGACCG
>DATIOP010000163.1:0-6184 GCA_035472975.1 Gemmatimonadales bacterium | reverse complement strand
GCCGGGGCAGTCTCGACCAGCACAGTCGCTCGAATGGAACCGGCTGGAATTCCCAGGGTCTCCTGCGCAAACACGAAAACCGCATTCCACAGTCGTGCTTCGAGATGGCTCTCCAGCTTGGGGAGGTAGAAGTAGGGCCCGCTCTGCCGGCGCAGCAGCTCGGCAGCGTTGTGGAAGAAGTGAAGGCCGAAGTCCACGAGACTCGCAGAAACCGGCCTGCCGTCCAGCAGCAGGTGCTTTTCGTTCAGGTGCCACCCGCGGGGACGGACCACCAGCGTTCCCGGACGCGGGCCCAAGGCGTAGTGCTTCCCTTCGGGTGAGGTGTAACTGATTCGCCCCCGCACAGCCTCCTGACAGTTCAGCTGGCCGCCGATCACGTTCTCCCAGGTCGGCGAGAGGGCATCCTCGAAGTCGGCCATGAAGACCTGCGCCCCGGAATTGAGCGCGTTGATCATCATCTTCCGCTCGACCGGCCCGGTGATCTCGACTCTCCGGTTCAACAGGTCGGCCGGCGCGGGTGCTACTTGCCAGGATCCCTCGCGAACCCCGCGGGTCTCGGCCAGGAAATCGGGAAGCTCTCCCCCTCTGAAGGCATCCCGCCTTCGGATCCGCGCCGCCAGCAGGTCCGCTCGCGTTTCCGCGAAGCGCTGTTCCAGCATCGCGAGAAATTCGAGTGCCTCGCTGGTGAGGACTTCCCGATCGCCCTCCACTGGGGGTCCGGCGACTCTGAGTTGGGGTTGGGGCATGGGGCGCATCCGAGCGGTTAGACCACCGAATGATAGCAGGCCGGCCCGTGTTACCTTCTGTCGGTGACCACCACCGCCACCCACGACAGCTATGCTGCGCTGCGAGTCCCGAATTTTCGGCAGCTCATTTATTCGGTGCTCGGTGAGACGCTCGGCTCCCAGATCCAGATGGTCGTCGTCGGTTGGCAGGTCTACGCCTTTACCAGGGATCCTCTCTCCCTGGGCCTGATCGGGCTGGCCGAGGCGCTTCCTTTCATTTCCTGCGCGCTCCTGGCCGGGCATGTGGCGGATGTGGCGGACCGGCGCCGTGTGGTCACCGGCGCCCTGAGTGTGCTGACGGTGTGCTCAGTCTCCCTTCTGGTCCTGACGATAACCGGCGCCGTGGGGCCCGGCCGGGTGTGGCCCTTCTACGTCGTCATCTTCGTCAGTGGCATTGCTCGAAGTTTTCTCATGACCTCCCGCACGGCGCTGTTCTCTGAGATCGTGCCCCGTGAGCTTTATGCCAACGCGATTCCCTGGCGCAGCTCCACCTGGCAGTTCGCCGCAGTCGCCGGACCTGCCGCGGGCGGTTTGATCTATGGCTTCGCGGGACCGAAGGCTGCCTATGGGACCGCGATCGTCCTGATCGGGTTGGCGAGTCTCGCCATCATGATGGTTCGCAAGGAGCCTCGATCCATCCCGGCACGGACCGAAGCGCTCACGGAAAGCATCTTTGCCGGAGTCCGCTTCGTCCGCCAGCAGCCTCTGTTGCTCGGCGCCATTACTCTTGACCTCTTCGCGGTGTTGTTCGGTGGAGCGGAGGCGCTGGCCCCCATCTTCGCAGCGGAGATTCTCCATGTCGGCCCCCAGGGCTTGGGGCTGATCCGTGCCGCTCCGGCCGCGGGCGCCGTGCTGATGGCGGTATATCTGTCGCATCGCGGGCCCATTGAGCGGAGCGGACGGGCGTTGCTCACCGCGGTTGCCGTATTCGGTTGCTGCATGCTCGGGTTCGCCCTGTCCACCAATTTCCTGCTCTCGCTGGCGCTCCTCGCGATGAGTGGTATGGCCGACAACGTAAGCGTGGTCCTTCGCTCCACCCTGCTTCAGACCCTGCCGCCGCGCGAGATGCTCGGCCGAGTGGCCGCGGTCAATTCGATCTTCATCGGTTCTTCGAACGAAATCGGCGCCTTCGAGTCGGGGCTCGCTGCCAAGCTGCTTGGCACCGTCCCCTCGGTAGTCTTCGGCGGCTGCATGACCCTGCTCGTCGTGGCCATTGCCGCGTGGCGCCTTCCTCAACTGCGCAAGCTGGGGCGGCTGGTATGACAACCACCGTGGCGTTTCTAGGGCTGGGTGCGATGGGCACGCCGATGGCCGCAAATCTCACCCAGGCAGGCTTTCGGCTTCGAGTTTGGAATCGGACCCCTCACCCCCAGCGAGTTCCTCGCGGAGCCTGGTCCGCCGCCTCTCCGCGGGAAGCAGCGGAAGGCGCCGCGTTCGCGATCACGATGCTGGCGAACGATGACGCTGTGGAAGCGGTGACGAACGGTCCCGAAGGCCTCCTCGCCGGTCTCGATTCTCATGGTGTGCATCTCGGCATGAGCACCGTTTCACCAGGACTTTCCCGACGGCTAGCTGAGGCTCATGCGGCACGGGGCAGCGCGTATGTCGCGGCACCGGTCTTCGGTCGGCCTGATGCGGCGAAGAACAAGGCGCTCTGGATCGTCACTGGCGGCGAGCCCTCGGACCTGGAACGCTGTCGTCCGGTACTGGAGGCGTTGGGCCAGGGCATTTTCCATATGGGCAGCCCCGCCGAAGCCGGTCTGGCCAAACTGGTGGGGAACTTCCTGCTTGCCGCTACGATCGAAGCGTTAGGCGAAGCTCTCACTCTGGCCGAGAAGGGGGGGATCGATCCCGCCCGGCTCCACGAGATGCTCGTCACCACTCTGTTCGGATCCCCGGTGGTAAATAGCTATGGTCTCAAGATTGTCCGCGGCGAATTCCTCCCCGCCGGCTTCGCGCTCCCACTGGGACTCAAGGATCTGCTCCTGGCCCGGGCCGCTGGACGCGAACTCGGCGTTCCCCTGCCACTCGCCGACCTGATCACGCGCCATATCAACGATTCGATCGCGCGGGGTCGGACCGACTATGACTTCGCGGGGTTCACCCAGGTCATTCGAGAAGCCGCGGGATTGCCTGAAGTGAAGCGGTAGTCTCACTTGTGCACCTGCTGCGCCAAGACTAGGCTATCACAGACCGACGCCATCCTTGTCCCATGCGCATAGCCATTTTTTCCGAAGTCTACTGGCCGATGGTCAGCGGGGTGGGTGTCACCCTGCTGCGTCTCGTGAACGCGCTGGAGAAGCGCGGCCATTCGCTGCGCATCTACACGGCCAACTACGCACTCCCGGAAGGGACCGCCGACCGCCCCGAGGTCCACCGGTCGACCAGTGTCCCGTTCTTTCTATATCCCGATATCCAGTGGGCCTTCCCCCGTGCCCGGGACATCGAGGACGATCTCGCCGCCTTCCAGCCCGATGTGGTTCACGTGGCGACAGAATTCGCCATGGGCCTCGCCGGACTCAAGGCGGCCGAACGGCTCGGCATCCCGGTCATCTCCTCCGCCCACACCGACTATCAGAAGTACGCCTATCGCTACGGCGTGCCGTGGGTGCTGGATATCGGATGGATTTACGGGCGATGGTTCTACAACCGGACTGCAAAAGTGTTGTGTCCGTCGCGCCTTTACGAGGAATACCTGCACACCCGGGGAATCCTGCACACTGGAGTTTGGACTCGCGGAGTGGATCCTGAAGAGTTCAACCCGGCGTTCCGAAGCGAGAGCTATCGGCAGTCATTCGGAGTTGGGCCCGATGATCTCCTGGTGACCTACATCGGACGCCTGGCCAAGGAGAAGGATTTGGGCCGCTTGCTGGATGCCTGGCGCAGTCTGGGAAACCGGAAAGGCAACGCTCAGCTGGTGCTGGTAGGGAAGGGGCCGATGGGAGACGATCTGGAGCGGCATCCGATGCCCGGAGTCCATCTGGCCGGTCTTCGGCATGGCCGCGCTCTGGGCGAAGCCTATGCTTCCGCCAATCTTTTTGTGTTCCCTTCCTGCACCGAAACGTTCGGCAACTCGCTCCTCGAAGCCATGGGGTCGGGTCTTCCCTCACTCGCCGTTGCCGATGGCGGGGTCATGGAGTTCGCCAAGCACGGAGAGAACGCGCTTTTGGTCAAATCGCGCGACACCGGTGCCTTGCTCACCGGGCTCCAGCAACTACTCGGGGATGCCGACCTACGTCACCGGTTGGCTCAGGGGGGGCTCAACACGGCGGCAGAACGCACGTGGGGTCCGATCCACGACCAGCTGCTGGCGGACTATCGGTGGGTGGCGGAGATGCGGAAGACGAGGGCGGCCTGAGGAGCAGTCGATAGTCGATAGTCTTGGGTCTTGCGTCTGCAGCTAGGCGCTCAATCCTTGGCTACCCGTCTCCCGTCTCCCGTCTCCCGTCTCCCGTCTCCCGTCTCCCGTCTCCCGTCTCCCGTCTCCCGTCTCCCGTCTACCTCAGCGCCAAATACACCAATCCCGCCGTCGCCGCACTCATCGGAATCGTCAGGATCCAGGCCCACACGATTTTGCCCGCAACTCCCCAGCGCACCGCAGAGATCCGATTCGCTGTACCGACCCCGACAATCGCACCGGTGATCGTGTGAGTCGTGCTCACCGGGATGCCCAGCCGTGAGGCGAGGAGAATGGTGATGCCTCCGGCCGTCTCCGCGCAGAATCCTCCGAAGGGCCGCAGTCGCGTGATCCGCTGACCCATCGTCTTCACGATCCGCCAGCCACCCGTCGCCGTTCCCAGCGAAATTGCCGAGTAGGCCGCGAACTCCACCCAGAGCGGCACCTGATCCGCCGAGGTCAGGTGCAGGTGGGCGAGCCAGCCCGTCTTGTCGGCGAAGAGGGACTGGGTCGACACGAGAAGGCCTACGATGATGCCCATCGTCTTCTGCGCGTCGTTGGCGCCGTGGCCGATCGAGTAGAGTGCGGCCGAGAGCAGCTGGAGTCTTCGGAACGTCCGATCGATGGGACCCGGATGCCCCCTCCGGAGCAGCCAGGAGAGCCCAACCGTCATCCCGAGTCCGAGGGTCAGGCCGATCAGGGGAGCAAGGAAGATGAAGAGGATCGGCAGCACCCATCCGCTTCCGATCAAGGCGCTGGCCCCCGCCTTGGCGACGGCGGCTCCGCCCAGCCCGCCCATCAGCGCGTGAGATGACGAGCTGGGAAGTCCCAGCCACCAGGTGATGAGGTTCCAGACGATCGCCCCGGTGAGCGCAGCGAGGATGACGTGAGGATCCAGCACCGAGGGCTCGACCAGGCCCTTCCCGATGGTCTTGGCGACGGCGGTGCCGACCAGGAAGGCGGCAACGAAATTGAAGACCGCGGCCCACACGACGGCCACGGCCGGGGTGAGCACCCGGGTCGCGACCACGGTGGCTATCGAATTGGCGCTGTCGTGAAAGCCGTTGATGAAGTCGAAAACCAGCGCGACGCCAACGATCGCGAGGATGTAGAGAACGGGGCCATCCATCGTTCAGCTGTGCTTGATCGAGATGGACTCCAGCACATTCGCCGTATCTTCTGCCTGGTCCAGCGTCCGCTCCAGCGTGTCGTACAGCTCCTTCCACTTGATGAGGGTGACTGGATCCGGATTACCCTCAAAGGCCTTGCCGAGCCATTCGTGATAGAGCGAGTCCCCCTCTTCCTCCAGCCGTTTGACGGCGATGCAGGCCGGAAGCACGACACCATCTCTAGGGTTGGCCAGCCCCTTCACCGCGATGAGCAGCTGTTCGTTGGCTCGACGGATCACCTTGGCGAGCAGGATCGCGCCCTCGGGCGCCTGCGCCAGATGAAAAATCTGAGAACGGCGCGCCAGCCCGTCGATCAGGTCAATGACATCGTCCAGACCAGAGGCTAAGGCGTGAATGTCCTCCCGGTCCAGCGGCGTGATGAATGTCCGATCGAGCCGGGTTACCACTTCGTGAGTCAACTGGTCGCACTCATGCTCCAGTCGCTTGATGGAATCGACGATATGGGTCCGCTGGTTGACTTCGGCCCGCAGCAGATCTTCCAGCATCACCGAGGCTTCGAGACTCCGCTCAGCCACGGCGGTGAAGAGGTCGAAGAAGCGTTCATCACGGGGGCGCAGGCGCACGGAAGACTCCGGAAGCTTGTAACGAAGAGGTAACAACGGGGGAGAAGATAGCTTGGGAGCCGACGAGGGGAAGGGAAGGGTCGGCGAAGATCAAAACTCCGGTAACCCGCGCGGCCATGGTATGCAAATCGGTGGCTTCCTTGGGGATCGAGGTGAGGGCCCGCTTCAAACTCGCATCATCCAAAGTGCTCATTCTCAGTATCAGCTCGGCTTCTCCTGCCGTATGACCTCGTACCGTGAAGCGCACGG
>DATIOP010000162.1:0-3450 GCA_035472975.1 Gemmatimonadales bacterium | reverse complement strand
GCCGAGCCGCGGAAGGGGGATTCCAGCCGGCACGGGTGAAGGATTCATGACTAGATCGATGCCAAATTCGCGTAATCCTCTTCGGCTCACCTACATCGGCGGTCCGACGGCGCTCCTCGAGTACGGGGGGCTACGCTTTCTGACTGATCCGACGTTCGATGCCGCCGGGACCGACTACCCCACGCCCGCCTATACGCTCCACAAGACCCAGACTCCGGCCCTCTCCAGAAAGGAGGTTGGAGCCGTGGACGTCGTCCTCTTGAGTCACGATCATCATTTCGACAACCTGGACCACGCAGGTCGAGAGGCCCTGGCCGCCGCTCGGGTCGTCTTCACGACGCGAGATGGAGCAGAACGTCTTGGGGGAAACGCAGAGGGTATGCTGGCCTGGGAGACACGCGCGTTACCTGCACCGGATGGCCAGACCGTCGAGTTGACGGCTACTCCGGCACGACACGGCCCGGCCGGCGGAGATCGAGGTCCGGTCGTCGGCTTCATGCTCACGGCACCGGGTGCGCCAGTCGTTTATGTCTCGGGAGACACGGTCTGGTACGAAGGAATCGTTGAAATCGGCCAGCGCTTTTCCGTGGACGTCGCGGTCCTGAATGCAGGGGCCGCAAAGGTAGCGGTCGCGGGCCCATCGCCGTTGACGTTCACTGCGGCGGACGCGGTGGCCCTCGCCCGGGCTTGGCCCAAAGCGGCGATCGTGCCGCTCCACTTCGAAGGGTGGACTCACTTCTCGGAAGGCGCGGCCGAGCTGAGGGATGCCTTTGCTAGAGCGGGACTCAACTCACGCCTGCGCTGGGTGCCACCGGGAGCTCCCACAGTCGTTCCCTGAACTTGCACCGCCCGGGACCGGTTGGCATACTCGTTGGCAGCGACGACCGAGCCTCCCCACCTATCCAATCGTCGCCGAAGGGAGCCCACCCATGGCGATCGGTTCACGAGCCAGTACACTCGCCCTCGACGCGGAAGCCTTAAGGAAACTCGAGTCTTCCATCCGTGGAGAGTTGATCCACCCCCGACATCCCAGCTACGACAGTGCCCGCATCGTCTACAACGCGATGGTAGACAAACGGCCGGCCGTCATCGTCAGGTGTAGAGACTCTTCCGATGTGGTTCGCGCCCTGGACTTCGCCCGCACTCAGAACCTGCTTGTCGCCGTTCGCGGTGGCGGGCACAATGTCGCGGGCAAGTCCACCTGCGACGACGGACTCGTTATCGATCTCTCCCCAATGAAGGGGATACTGGTGGACCCGACAGTGGCCCTCGCCCGGGCTGAAGGCGGTCTCACCTGGCGAACGTTCGACCGGGAGACCCAGGCCTTTGGTCTGGCTACGACGGGCGGCTTCATCTCCACCACCGGCATCGCGGGGCTGACCCTGGGAGGTGGACTCGGGTGGCTCATGCGGAAGTACGGGCTCGCGTGCGACAACCTGCAATCGGTGAAGATCGTCACCGCCGACGGCCAAATCAGGACCGCCAATGAGAGCGAAAACGCCGACCTCTTCTGGGGCGTTCGAGGTGGGGGTGGCAACTTCGGGGTGGTGACTTCGTTCGAGTACCAGCTTCATCCGGTCGGCCAAATGCTCGCGGGCGTTGTCTTCCTGCCGCTGCAGCAGGCGGGGAGCGGGCTTCGGTTCTACCGGGATTTCCTGGCCCATGCGCCGGATGAACTGATGGCCTACGCCGTCTTCCTGACCGCTCCCGACGGCAACAAGGTGTTCGCCATCCCGGTCTGCTATGTGGGACCGGTGGATATGGCAGAGCAAGTCCTGCGTCCGTTGAGAGACTTCGCCGGTCCCGCGGCGAACTCCCTCGCCCCGATGGGGTACTGCCAGATTCAATCGATGTTCGATGGCGGCTTTCCGCCCGGCCGTTTGCATTACTGGAAATCCAGTTTCCTCCGTCACCTCAGCGACAAGGCGATCGACACGATCGTGGAATATTTCGGCGCGGTTCCTTCACCGATGACGGCCGTGGCGATCGAGCCGTTCGGCGGTGCGGTTGCGCGAGTCGGCGTGGAGGAGACCGCGTTCCCCCATCGCGACGCTGCTTTCAGTATCGTCATGGTGGGGATGTGGATGGACCGGGCGGAGTCCGAAGCAAACACCCGGTGGGTCCGGGAGTTTTGGAAGGCGATGCAGCCATTCGCGACCGATGCGGTCTACGTCAACTATCTCGATGCAGACGAAGCGGACCGGGTGGCGGCCGCCTACACTCCCGCGACTTTCAAGCGCCTGCGCGAGATCAAGCAAAAGTACGACCCGGACAACTTCTTCCGGGTGAATCAAAACATCGGTACCGGGTAATCGAGCCGGGCCGGTGATCGTCCGGAATGCAACGGAGGCGGATCTCGACCGCCTCGCCATGATCTGGCACCAGGGGTGGCATGAGGCGCATGCTTCCCTGGTGCCAGCGGAACTGACCCGCCTTCGCACCCTGCCCAACTTTCGCGAGAGACTGCAGGCGGCTCTGCCTGACCTGCGGGTAGCGGGTGAGCCTTCGGCAGGTTTCTGCCAGCTGAAAGACGATGAGCTGTTTCAACTCTATGTCTCGGCCGAGGCACGCGGCTCCGGCGTTGCTGCCGCCTTGATCGCCGATGCAGAGAAACGGCTCGCCGAAGGAGGAGTCGAGGTTGCCTGGCTCGCCTGCGCCATCGGCAACCAGCGCGCTGCGAGGTTCTACGAGAAATCGGGATGGGCGCGCGCGGGAGTCATGATCGACCAGGTAGAAACGTCAGTGGGACCGCGTCGCCTCGAGGTCTTGCGTTACGAGAAGCGGCTTCGGCCCCCGCCTCACACCCCCGGCCCGACCTTCTGAATCCGCGCCTTGTAGCGCGCGGCATCATCCGGACGCTTCCAACTTTCGTACAGTGTGACGAATCCCCGAATCACCTGCTGGGTGTCGGGATGGGCATCAGGATATTGCTGTTCGAGGATTCCGAGCGCGCGGGTGAGAGTCACCTCCGCTTCGGGGAAATGTCCCTGTCTGGTCAGCAGGTCAGCGTAGTCCGCCAGCGCGCGCGCGAGGAGCGCGTGCTGTGATCCCGAGACCCGTTCCCGCATGGGAATGGCGACGCTGAAGACGGAGTCGGCCTCCCGGTAGAGTCCCCTCTGGGTCAGTACGACCGCGAGCCTTTCTATCGAGTAGGCCAGGACATGGCTATCCGGCCCGGTTGCCTGCTCCAGAATGGCGATTTCCTGGCGTCGCAACGAGTCGGCTTCCGCAAGCCGGTTGTGTCGGGAAAGAAACTCGGCCAGCGATCCAATGGCGCCAGCCACGGAAGGGTGGCTCGGGCCGTAACGATCCCGTTGCAGGGCCACCAACCCGCGGAGCAGGTCTTCGGCTTCCTTCGGCCGCCCCAACGCGTCGGTAGCGTTGGCCAGTCCGTTAGTGGCGTGGGTGAGCCGGCTGAGCCCGGGATCGGGCGATCCACGGAAAATGCCG
>DATIOP010000161.1:0-5089 GCA_035472975.1 Gemmatimonadales bacterium | reverse complement strand
GAACAACGGGGAGTACACCATCTGCTTCCCGTCGGGAGAGAATGCGCCGGCACCGGCTGTCGGCATCGGAAGCTGTACCGCGCTGCCACCCTCCGCGCTCACCGTGTAAAGATGGTTCTCCACCAGGGTCCAGCCGTCGCGCAGGCTGCGAAAGAGCACCCGCTTCCCGTCCGGCGTCCAGCCATAGACCTGGTTGTCGTAGCCCCACCGCTCGGTGAGCGGCCCCCGCGCCGGATAGAAAGTCAGCTGCTTGGGCACGCCACCCGTCACCGGCACGACGTAGACCTGCTCATCTCCGTCGTACTGCCCGGTGAAGGCGATGGTCTTCCCATCCGGCGAAAACTTGGCGAACAGCTCGAGACCCGGGTGTGCCGTGAGTCGAGTCGCGGTCCCTCCCGTCACGGGAGCGAGCCAGAGATCACCACCGTAGGTGAAGACGACCTTGTCCCCGTGGATGTCCGGGAAGCGGAGGAGTTTGGTCTGGGCAACGGCGGATGACGAAACGGCGAGCAGGAGACCGATGGCCAGCGCGATGCGATTCAACATGGTCATTGAGGTATGGAGGAGCAGGGATCTCACTTCCGGGATGAAGTGAGGAGACCCAAAAGGGCCGATCAATGTAACAGCTTGGACCTCGAAACTGCTGGGCTCCAAGCTGTTAGGTACCAGGACATCCTGTCTGGACACCCGAGCGCCCGGAAGGGTTGCCCCATTTGGCCCGGTTTGACGCTGGAGGGGGTGGAAGTGGAAGGAGCCAGCGACTTCGCCGTGCGATTCGACGAAGAGTAAGTTGGAGCCGACACCGACAGACGAGAAGCCCCGCCAATCCCGAAGGACGGCGGGGACAACCCACGACAATCTGCTCCTACCAAGTGAGGTTCGATGTCACTTCCGCTCGAGCTGATTCCGGAAACCCTGGCCGTCTGCCGCCTGGCACCCGACGCCCCGGTGCCGGCTTGGGCAACGGTCCCCGGTCCGTTCCTCACGATCAGCCGGACGCCTGACGAGCTGTCGATTACCGTGGCCCAGGAGGCCGTGCCAGCCGGTGTTCGTTGCGAGCGAGACTACCGGGCTCTCCGCGTCCGCGGACAGCTCCCGCAGAATCTCGTTGGGATTCTGCTCTCGATCGCCCAGCCGCTGGCGGACGCTGGGCTCGCCATCTTTGCGATCTCCACCTACGACACCGACTACGTGCTGGTCAAGCTACGCGATCTGCCAGCGGCACTGAATGCACTACGTGCAGCCGGTCACCAGGTCAGCGAGTAGCCAGCGGAGCTCCCGGGAAGACCAGGCGCCTGAGAGCGACCGCCTCGATTTCGACTCGCACCCCTCGAGGCAGGCTCGATACACCAACGGTCGAGCGGGCCGGCCGGTGATCGCCAAACGCTCTGGCGTAGACCGCGTTCAGCCCCGCGAAATCCGCCAGGTCCACCAGGAACACGGTGGTTTTCACCACCCGGTCCAGATCCGACCCCGCGGTCTGCAGCACGACCCGCAGGTTGGCCAGCGCCTGGGTGGCCTGTTCCTCGATTCCCCCGGCCACGACTTCCATGTTCACCGGGTCGAGCGGAATCTGTCCCGAGGTATAGATCAGATCCCCGGCGGTTATTGCCTGACTGTAGGGACCGTACACCCGTGGTGCCCGGTCGGAGTAGGTGACCGTGAGCGTCATGGCAGATTCAGCGCCCCACCACCGTGAGTCGCATCCAGGGATGGACGCAGCATTGATAGTGTTGGACGCCGTGGAATTCCACCGGGTCGTCGCGGAAGGCCCCGGGAGCGATGAATTCGCTGTTCGCCAAGGCGAGACACTCTGGAGCCGGTACCGGAGTGCCAGCGAGCTTGTTGATGAACTCCAGGAAGCCGCCACCGAATTCATCAACTTCGGTAAAGGTGTGGACTTCACCGCCGTGGTTGACCGCCCGAAGGATTGTTCCCACTGGGGCGCTGATCGTCCCCGCCGGGGCGAAGTGCCAGCGATCCACCTGATGATGCTTGCCAAGCAATTCGAGGAACCTCCCCAGAGTGACGTCTCCGTCGTGAATACAGGTGTTCGGGCCCAAGGTGTTGAATGTCGTCGAATCGCAGGCATCCGTGATGTTGACTGTGCGCGGATCCTGACGGACGGCCATCGCACCGTCGCCGGTTCCACGTGAGGCGGTTGGCGTCATTGGCTGGGAATCATCACATGCCACGGCGGCCACGGCGATCAGCACACCCGCGGCCATTAGGTTATAGCGACCCATGCTCCCTCCACTCAAAATTGAAAGTCTGGTTAACCGAGTGGCCAAGTTAGGGTGGAGATCGAACCGCCCGGGATCAGGCGATGCCTGACTTGAGCTTCGGTCTTTCTGGAGGGAAGGCATCAGACGGAGGGCTACACGCGGCCGCGAACCGTTTCATGTTGCCGCGCGTGAAAAAAGCCCCGTCAGTCGTACGCTGACGGGGCTTCGCGTTGGGAGAGTGGGCCTGGGTAGAGTTGAACTACCGACCTCACGCTTATCAGGCGTGCGCTCTAACCACCTGAGCTACAGGCCCTAAGGGACGACCAATCAAGTGCTTTGCTGCTCCTGACGCAAGTCCCGACACCGCGGTGCGCCGAGATCCCAGCCTTCAGAACCCGGCGATCCGCTGGATGACCCAGAACATCGCTACACTGCCGATCGCGTACGGTGGGACCAGTCGTGCGAACGCCGAGGAGGGTAGGTAGGTGAAGGTCGGGAAGCGAAGCCGTCGCATTGCCCTGCGGGCGAAGACCAGCAAGGCGATCACGGCGGCGATGAAAAGCAACTGACCGATCTCGACACCGAGGTTGAAGAAGAGCAGCGCGACCGGAATCGCCGCCTGCGGAAGGCCGACTTCGCTCAACGCGCCGGCGAACCCGAATCCGTGCAACAACCCGAACGTGAATGAGATCACCCACGGCCAACGCGCGGTCAGGCCCGAGGCGCCCTCCCGGGACCGCGCGATCTCCCGGGCGACGAAGACAATGCTGAGGGCAATGCATGCCTCGACCGGCGGTTGCGGCAGATGCACCCACCCCAGCGTGGCTGCCGTCAGCGTGAGACTATGGGTCGCCGTGAAGGCGGTCATGGTTGCCACGACGCGCTTCCAACCGCTCACGAGCAATAGCATCGCGAGGACGTACAACAGATGGTCCACGCCGGTGAGAATGTGCTCGACCCCAAGCCGCGTGTACGTCGCGGCGACCTCGATCCGTGTCGGCGCGGCCTCCACGACGAACGAAGGTCTCGAGGGCGTCAGCCGGGTCACCTGCGTCGTGCCGTCGAGTCGCTCGAGGCGCACGAGCACATCCGTCATCGTAGCGGCGAGACCGGCGATGTGGATAGTAGCACCCGTCAAGCCACCGGCACGGTTCACGCTCCAGCGTTCGGTGTACGCGTTGTTGACGAATGTCGACCGCGGTGCGCCCAGCGGGACGCAGTCTTTCGGCAGCTCCACGTAGAGACCCAGCCGCATGCCATCGCCGCGACCCGGCACTTTCCAGAGCACATCGTAGGTGTCGGGTCCGATCTGACGGATCTGCAGGTAGGCCGGGCGCACTTCGTGCGCAAGGCCGACCGAAGGCAAGAGCAAGATCGCTAGAACGAAGAGCCAACGTTTCATGGCACCGTGCCCGTGCGTCGTGGGTTCTCCGTAGCCATAACCGGCTGAGTCGGCTCGACCGTCACCGCGTACCGTCGGAGCAGCGTCTGATAGTACTTCTCGCTCACCTCTGTCCGCTGGGCATTGGCCCAGTCCCGGCGGACGACATCACGCACCTCCTCCAGGTCCGGCACGCGGCCCTCCGTACGGTCGTCGACCAGGACCAGATGCGCGCCGTAAGCGGAGGCCACGGGGCCATGCCATTGGCCGATCGGCAGTTTACCCAGTGCCGCGGCGAACTGATCGCCGAACTGCGCCGCCACAAGGCTGGCGGGCAGCGCCCCGAAGCTGTGATCGAGCATCGAGGCATCGCCCACGGTGTCCGGGTCGGTGCTGGCCTGTCGCAACCGCGCGAGCAGGTGGGCGGCGTCGTGGGAGAGCTGGTCACCTCGGCGACGCGGGTCGAGAAAGACCTGGCGGAAGGTGAAGCGGGGTTCAACGCTGAACGCGTCCTGGTGCGCGGCCAGATACGCGTGCAGCTGGCCATCAGTGGCCTCGGCCAACGGGGAGAGGTCCTCGGAGACGAACTCCAGCTTCTGCCGCAGCCGGCGGCGGATGACCATGTCATCCTGATCCAAGCCGAGGGCAATGGCCTCGCGGACGTAGACTTCCTCCCGGATGTAGTCACCGATCAGTCCCTCGCGCTCGCTTGCGGTGGGCGGACGCTGCCACGTGCGAGTGTAAGCCGCAACGAGTGCCTCGATTCGGCCTTGCGTGACGACAATGTTGCCGGGTTGTGTAGCACGCTCGTTGGACAAGAAGCGATATGCGCCGAAGATCACCGCGCCGAGCAACAGGAAATGGAGCAGCGGTTCTCGCAGGATTTTCATGGGGTGTACCAGATCGGTGAGGTATAGGCCCGCTCGGTGATGGTCATCTTCGTACCAGGCAGCGGCTTCACCCCGAAACGCTTCGCGTCGTAGGCGGTCCACCGGGGCGTGGGAATCTCGATCACGCGTGCGTAGTAGAAGGCCGATTGTTTGGCATCGAAGTCGGGGTCTTTCCAGACGGTGATCAATTCGGGCGCACCGATCGTGTTCTTCCAGGTCGCGTTCGCGACGTCCACCGTGCTCCCCACGCTGGGGAGCTTGCCCTTGGCATCGGACTTCCGGGTCCCACCCCAGACGACGTCATAGACCTTCTCGTTCATGTCGCCCTTCGCGTCGATCCACCCCTTGATGATTTGGATGCGGTCGAGGTTCGCTCCGATGGGATCGCGGAGCGCGGCCACGAGGAACGTCGGTGCCTTGCCCGCGGGCGCGGCGCGAAGATCACCGCCCATCGGCACTCCTTTCGCATAGCCGATCGCCGCGGGGCTGCGGGTCTCGGCATCGCCTTTCTCGAAGTCCCAGCCGCCAAAGAAGCGAACGATCATGCGGGAGCCAGTTGTGGCGTAGGTCTCCTTGCGCTCCATGGCATCAAA
>DATIOP010000160.1:0-7659 GCA_035472975.1 Gemmatimonadales bacterium | reverse complement strand
ATCTGGAGGATGATAAGAACGCCGATGATTCTGCCGGCTCGGCTCGCTTGTGTCATGTTCCCTGAATCTGACGCTGGTACTCCGCCTCGTCGAAGTGACCCAGTGAACGGCCAATCAACCTATCGGACCCGAAGGTCCATTCCTCGTAACCGCTGATATGCACCGGCCGACCCGTGCCGCCAGGCCCGGTGTTGGTACCGGTCAGAGTCCAATGGTATCGGATTGCGCCGCCCGTGGTCTCGAGGCTGTCCATGATGACGACCATGTCGGGGAAGGCGCTCATGAACCCCTGAGCCGCCGCGGTGATGGCCGCTCGCCCGATCGACGGTGCACCATGATTGATGGTGAGCGAGCCCTGCTCGGCGAAGAACGCGGCTACCTGCGCGGGCTTCTGACTGCACCAGGCGGCGGTGTAGCGGGTGGCGAAGTCCGTCAGCTGGGCTGGAGTCATGGCGGTGCCGCTCGAACCTACCGGGGCATGGCTGGTGGTGCCAGCCGGCGCAAACGGACGCCGGCCGGCGTAGGGCCCTGAGTGTGCCAGGCTGGCTAGTAATCCTCCAGCGGCCGCACCTCGGACTCGCCTTCGAAGGACGGCCAGTGCACCCGGTGCAGCTCCATGAAATCGCGCGCTACTTTCAGCGCTTCCTCCCGCGACTTCACCTCGACAATTGCGTAACCACCCACGACTTCCTTGGCCTCGGTGAAGGGGCCATCGGTCACCTTCAGCTTGCCGCCACTCAAGCGAATCCGGAACGCCTCCGCAGTAGGCTTGAGTCCGGCCGTGTCCTTGAGCACACCGCTCTTGAAGCCGTCCTCCACGAACTTGCCCATGGCATCCATGAGCGCCTGAGGGATTGGCTCCGAGCGAACGTTTTCAGAATGTTTGATCATCATGAGGACCTTCATCTGTCGTCTCCCTGAGTAGCGGCAAGGTGTTGCCCTTGTTGAAATTGGCTATCCCGACCCGGCCGAGTTGCCGCGGGGGATGAGCTCGCCTTCAATGAGACGTCGAACGGGCATCGGGGAAATCGACAGGCTCGGCGGTGCGATAAGCCGAGCCTCCGGTGGGCGAGCCGTGGATGGTCAGTTCATCACCCTGCCATCGGTCCGTAGATCAGGCCGATGATGATCCCGGCCACAATCCATTGGATGAAATACGCGACGGCTTGGCCCAGCGTTAGCCTCAGGCCGATGTTCAGATTGACGTGGTTATGCAGCACGAACGAGCCGATGGCAAAGATCCCGACCAACGCTCCGAATCGTGCACCTTCAGCGAGGGGCGAGCCCCCGCGATAGGACAGCGCATAGAGTGCCGCGAGAGCGGTGATCGAGATCAGCATGCCCAGCATGCCAAGTGGCGCCACGCGCTTCATCGATTCCGGCGTGCGGTAGACTCCGGGGAACTGCGAGTATTCCTTGGCGAGGGGAGACAGGCCGAAGAGGAGAAAACCGAGAATAAAGTAGACGACCGTGGCGCCAAGGCCTGCGAGCGCAATGCGGGAGTAGTTCACCGTGGGGTGCCTTTTTTCAAGTCGTTCTCAGTTGCTCCACTTGTCGTTGACGACCTGTGCCTTGCTCGCCTTGGCGGCGTTGACGATGGCGCCGATCACCGCCTTCTGTGACGCTGGATCTGGCGAGACATGGGTGCAAAGCGCCGAGCCCTGTACCGAACCATCCGGGTGATAGGTAGCGGCGACATGCTGCTGCCACTTCTGAGTGATGGTAGCCTGCGGCGTTGTGCTGCCGAACGCGTCGGTGAGGTAGAAGGTCATCGCCCCTTGGCCGTTTGCCGGTTGCCGGATCCATTGGCAGTAATAGAACTGTTGCGGCGTGGACGGCGCTGCCGCCGGAGCCGGGGGCGCCGCGGGCTGCGTAGTGGGAGGCTTGGCGGGTGCGGGGGATGCTGCGGTTGCGGGAGCTGCCGTGGCGGTAGGAGCTGCGGCGGCCGCAGGTGCAGGAGCGGTCGTCTGGCTCTTGGTGTACTTCCAATTCACCTCGTGGACCTCGCCACCCGCTTGTCCCTTTATGTCCGCGACGCGGGCGGCCCTGGCATGTTGCGCTATCGGCATCTTCCCCGTATCACAGCCGCCGAGGAAGGCGCCGGGATCGATCTTCAGGGTGTTGCGGGCGTAGTTGTACCATGCTGCGCGATAGCCCTGCCAGTCGTAGGTTGCTTCCGGCTCCTCCAGCAGGTTCACACCGGTGATGTAGAGAAGCTTGCCGCTTAGGAGCTGGCAGTAGTAGCCCGTTGCCGAATCGGTCGCCGTGGCGACAACCGGCCCGGTGTAGGTCCAGTCATCTCGAACGATTTCGTACTTCTTGTCGGTCCACTGCTTGACCCACTCGTCGAACGTGGCCTGCTGCTTCGCCGGGTCGGCGGGGAGCAGGCTGCAACCAGGCCGCGGCTCCCAGTAGAGGCCCGGGTGCAACTCCTCGGCATGCTTGGCCCATGATGCGTATAGCGGGGTCTGCGTGTTGGGCGGTATTCCCAGCACCTTGGTCATGTAGAAGTAGCCCTGCTGCTGCCCGCCGTTCCGCACCATCACCGCCCCAAAGCAGTAGTAGGGCAGGCTGATCTTGGCGGGAACGAAAGTCCACCCGGTCTCGATGACCTTGACACCCTGGGCCCGCAACTGAGCGAGGTAGCTCTTCTGATCCCCCTGAATTTTTTCGAAGGTGGAGCCGGACTTATAGGCGACGCTGCAGGAAGGATCGCCCTTGAACTGGTACTTGGAGATGAGGTACTGAAGCCAGGCTGTCTTGACCTCATCCGGCCAAGCGTTGTCGTCCCATACCGCGGCAAAGTACATCGTGTTGTTGGCCTGGATGGTTTGACAGGACCAATGTCCGTCGATCGGACGCTCGCCTTGGGCCATGAGGCTTCGGGTCGGAGCAAGCGTTGCGGTCAGAGTCAGGAGGAGAGCCAGGCCTGGGGAACAGAAACTCCAGATCCCTCGATCATTGCCGTTGTGCCACATAGTCCTGGGCCTCCTTCAGGGCCGGCTGCCGAGTTCCGCTGTCCGCGACTTCGAGAAGTTCACCGTAGAACGTACGGGCCTGGGCTTTGTTACCAAGCGCACGAGCTGCCCGAGCGGCGCCCAGCAGGCTGTTGAAACGCCTGGGATAGAGTTCCATCGAGCGCTGGTACGCGGCGAGCGCGTCCGCCGGGTGCTTCTGCTCCATCAAAAGGTCCCCTAACAGCTCGTGGGCGGGAAGGGTGGGTGCCGGTGTCACGGCGGGCTTCGGGGTCGAGACCTCAAGCTCGGCGGCCTCCCGCATCAGCGCAACGCTCGAATCCTCTTGTCGCTCCGCATGGGCAAGCCAGGAGCTCAGCTCGAGACGAAGCAGGCGGATGTTCCGCGCAAACAGGTCTTCTCCCATCTTGCGGGTTGCCTCGTCGAGTTGGCTCAGCCGCTCGACCTCTGCTCTGGCTCCGTTGACTCTCCCCAGATGCGCCGCGCCCAGGCCGCGCGCGAATCGCACGATGGCTTCCGGCCAGGTGTAACGATCCCAGTCCAGGCTCGCAGGCTCCCGGGGAACCAGCGACACAGCCTCGTTCCAGGCGTGACGCTCCAAGGCGTAGCGGGCCTGGGTAGATGCGAGGTGAAAAGCCGTCTTGAAGGTGGGTTCCAGCCGGGCCGTCCCGCGCAGTCGGTTCAACTGCGTGGCGGCTCCGCTGTCCGCGCCTTTCTGGAGATAGGCATAGACGAGATACTCGACCGTGTGGGGAAACTCGTCCCAGACGAATTCCCCATGGTCTCCCGCCGGATACTGTAAGGCCGCCTCTGCTGCCCGCAGGTTCCCCCGGATTACGCCATTCCAGTCGCCGAGGCGGGTATAGATATGCGTCGGCATATGGAGCGCGTGGGGATTGCTGGGCGCTGCGGTTTCGTACTTCTCCGTGATCTCCAGCGATTCGCGTTCGCGTCCCGGGACATCGTTGGCGTGAACCAGGTAGTGCATGGCGCCGGGGTGATCGGGATTCTTCTCGTAGACGCCGAGGAGAATCTGGGCGGCTTGGTCAGCATGCGCGCGAGGACTCGAATCCGAGGGCGCCGTGGCCAGGAGCGCCAGGGCGTAAAACGATGCGGCCTCGGGATCGTCGGGGAAGGACGAGTAGACCTTCTCCATCGCCTGTTCCCAGCGCCGGATGCGGAGCCAATAATCGGTAGACGCCGGTTCCAGGAAGAAAGCTTCCGCAGCGGCGACAAAGAGCTGTTCCCGTTCAGTCGACGGTGGCAGGGTCTTGGCCGTCAGCACTTCATCCCACCCGCGCTGCAGCGCTTCGGGTCGCGGCCGCGTAGGCCAGAGCGGCTGGAACAGGGTCATCGCGGTTCCCCAATGGGCCATCGCGCATTTCGGATCGGCCGTGGCGACCCGCTCGAACCGTTCGCGCGCCTGGGGATACGTCATGTGATGCAGGAGGGCGACCGCTCGGTCGAACTCTACTTGAGCCGGATCCGAGCAGCTGATTGGGAAGTGGACCGTGCCCAGGGGTTCGCCGGCGTGCGGCGGGCTCTGCCCGGCCGTGTCGTGTGCGAACCCTCCGAGCAGGAGCACTGACAGACCGATGGCAGGGGCCGCAGATAAACGCAGATGCACGCGGAAAGTGGGATGCATCAGTTCTTGCCCATCGTACGTCCAAACACCTGGAGAAGTTCGGCGTTTATCTGCGTTCTTCTGCGGCCAAATCTTACTGCGCGGGCGCAAGCTGCGCTTCCCCTGCGCCTTTCGTGAGCAGCCAAATCCCGCAGGGAACCTCGAAGAAAAGCATCGGCAGCCACATCCACGAGGTGATTGGGCCGGAGACGACGTTAACCAGACGAGCCGGCAGCAGCACCACCAGCAGAAGCGACGCGACCAGCCCGAGCCAGGCGAGCGGGACCGGCACGATGCGACCCCGGAGAAACAGATAACAAAAAAGCGTACTCCCCACGGCGAACGCTATCGCACTGATGGTGGGGAACCACGTATCGCTCCGGAGCAACAGCGCGCCCAATCCGCTCCGAACTTCCGGCTCGACCGCGACCTGACCCGTGGCCAAGGCCACCAGTGCCATAGAGGCGACGCCGGACACAGCCGCCATGACCGCTTCGACGAGGCGACAGGTGAGGGCCAGCAGGGCGAGCTCCCGATCGACCTCGCGCGTCAAAGCGTAAAGGGCTACTCCGAGAGTAAGCGCGACGAAGCCAGTCAGCAGGTTGAGTAGGATGGAGATCCGTACTGGCGTGAGATGCGAAGCGATGGCGTCTAGCCGCGCGGCGGGGTCGGTCCCTTGGGACGCCGGGCCGTAAAGCACGAGGCTGGTGATCCCGATGGCGATGTAGGCCAGGAACATGGCCCCGGCGAGTCGAGCGCTGTTGGCGCGAGTCAAGGCTCTCTCCGTGGAGGGGTCGAAAGGGAGCCCTTGAGTCTCATTCTCCCTTGAGGTGTGCACCGACTCTGAAGACATGACCATCCGGATGCCGAATGTGGCACTCGTGCACGTTCCACGGCATGTCCGTCGGTGGCCACGGCGAATCCACTCCAAGCTGGACCGCATGCGCGTACAGCGCATCGACGTCGGCGGGTGAAGGCAACCACCAGCTCATCCACGTGCTGCCCGCCTGATTGTCCCAAGGCTCGCGATGCGGGAGGCCGCCACGAACGCCTTGGCAGCCCTGGCAAAGAAAGATTTCCGTGCTTCCTGAAACGACGGCACCGAAGGTTGGCGGATCGCCGTGCTCCCAGTGCTTCTGCCAGCCAAGCCGCTCGAACCAGGCGAAGCTCTCCTTCAGGCTCGAGACATTCAGGATGGGAGTCACATCTTGCACGTTGACGGTCATGGATCAAACCCCGAGTCGTCAGCGGTAGTCGTCCCGAGTCGGATGAAACACATCGAGGACCACGGAAGCCTTCAAGGCACGTGCCGAATGGCGCTCATGAGGTGCGATATAGAGGATCTGCCCCGGTCGCAAAACGTGCGGGACACCGGAGACCGTAAGCTCGAGGGAACCGGTGAGCAGCAGGGTCCACTGCTCGTGCGGATGGGAGTGCTCGGGGACGACGGCGCCCGGAGCAATGTCTACTCGGCCTTGCGTGATATGATCCGAGTGGAGATACCGGCCGAGGTAGCCTGGCGCGATCTCACGTGGCGTCACGGTTGCGAAGTCGAGTGACCTCATGGGAATCCTTTAGAACGGTTCTTCACACGACCTCGGGTACTCGATGTCGAGACTCGCCGCGCCACCGGTCGCCGGGCGTCAGTAAGTAGTGTCGCAGAACGTACCCCCACGGGATTACCAGCGGGAAGATTACCAGCCCCATGAGGCAAGCCTTCCAGGTTTCTTGGGTCGCCGCATCCAGCTGACCGGCACGCCAGAGCGGAAGTCCGATGGCAAGCACCCAAATCGTCTTCCAGGTGATTTCGAACAGAAGAAGCGGAAGCATCCGCACCGGGTATCGCAGCCCCAGCAGGGCCAGCAGCGAGACGGCGCCGAGCAGTGCCCGCACTACCCCTTGCATGTGCTCCGGCGGGGTGCCGGCCGACTTCAGGATAAGCGGCCAGATCGTGACACCCAGTCCGACTGCGATCAGAAGGTATGTCGCGCGGAGGAGATAGAGACGGAAGCTGGAGAGCTCGACGGGGCTGGACATGTGTACTCTCATAGAGAGATGGAATAGCCCCCAGTACGGGTGTTCGCCAGCGATGTGTCAACCATTCCGGTTTGGGTTACTGGCGAACATGTCCGTCCAGGAAGCCGAACACGTCAGCCTCCCAGGTCCGCACTCCCAAATCAATGAAGTCATGGCCTTCCTCAGGCGTGTTGCCCACTGCGGGATAAATCTTGACCCGGTTGGGCTTGCCAAGTCGCGTCATCTCGGATCCCAACGCCTGGGCCGAAGCGACAGTGTAGTCATTCGCCGCGTGAATGAAGAAGATCGGCACCCGCGTCCGGTCGGCGGCCTCGAGGAGCCGGGCGCGCAAGGGCGGAGAGCGCTCCCAGCTGTACCCACTGGTGGCGAACGCGACGGCTGCCCGCAACGTGCTGTCGCGCTCAGAGAGCAGGACCGTGAGCGATCCGCCGAAGGAAACCCCGACAACTGCAAGCCGGCTGGCCTGAACATCGCGACGGCCCCGAAGGAAGGCGAGTCCAGCGAGAGCATCGTTCAGCTCATCGCCTTCCAGCAATCGGAGCTGGAGGTCGTTGCGTGCGACCTGCCCGCCTGCCGCGGCGACGCTGTCCATCCGATCGGCGCTGGCAGCGCCCTGGCCCCGGGAGAGTCCGTCGCCCCGTCGAAACAGATAGAGGAAGAGATAGCCGTGCTTGGCGAAGAGTGGTCCGAGCAGCTCGGGATGTCGCTGATCCACGCGTCCAGTCGAGTCTCTCCCGGCTGCGTGACCGCTCCCATGATTGAACAGGATCGCAGGAAAGGGCCCGGGTCCTTGAGGACGGTAGAGCAGTGCCCGCAGCTCGAGGTTCCCGCTGTGAACGACAACGGTGTCCGGCCCCGCTGCCTGTGCCATGACCCGGCCACGCATCGCCAGGCTCAGACCCATTGTCAGCAGGAGGCGGGGAGTCTTTCGCATCTGGTACAGCTCGAACGGTCCGCGGCTAAGCGGCCGCACGTAGCAGGTAGCTGACGACGAGGGCGCAAACATAGAGTCCAATACCGAAC
>DATIOP010000159.1:0-7432 GCA_035472975.1 Gemmatimonadales bacterium | reverse complement strand
GTGCGCTGGACCGAGGCGCCGGATCGGGACACGAGCCCAACGGTGAACCTCGAGCGGGCCCGTGCCGTAGCGGACCAGTTTCGCGCGCTGCAGCAGGCGTTGGGAATTCCAGGCAGAATCGACTTGGCGATGATCGTTCGCCAGCCCGACGTGATCGCCCCGCCCGCAGCGGATGAAACAACGGTGGCTTGGGCTGAGCTGGAGCCGGTCGTCACTCAGGCCATCGCCGAATGCAAAGCGATGCGGGGCCGGGAAGGGGGCGTGCTCGCCGACGAGCTGCGACATCGTCTCTCCCTGCTCGAGCGGTCGAGCCAGGTGATCGCCGAACGCGCGCCGGAGCGATTGCCGCGGGAGCGAGACCGGTTACGGCAGAACGTGGCTCAGCTACTGGACGGCAGGAGTGTGGATGAGCAGCGGTTGGCGCAGGAGCTGGCCTTTCTCGCCGACAAGCTCGACATCACCGAGGAACTGGTCCGGTTCGGCGCCCACCTCAAAGCCGCGCGCGACACGCTGGCCGGTGACGCGCCGGTAGGGAAGCAACTCGGGTTTCTGGCCCAGGAGCTCGGCCGCGAGGTCAACACCATGGGCGCTAAGGGGAACGACGCGGAGATCATTCAGCAGGTCATCGCGATGAAGGGCGAGCTGGAGAAGTTCCGGGAACAGCTCGAGAATCTGGAGTGAAGCCCTTCCTGCTGGTGCTCTCTTCGCCTTCGGGCGGCGGGAAGACAACCATAGCCCGGCGGCTGTTGACAGTGCGGAACGATGTGGCCTACTCGGTGTCGGCCACGACGAGGAAGCAACGCCCCGGAGAGGAACCCGACCGGGACTACCACTTCCTCTCCCGGGAAGAGTTCGAGCGACTCGAGGCAGGCGGCGCCTTCATCGAGTCGGCGACCTACAACGGCGAACGGTACGGCACCCTGCGAAGCGAGATCGAGCGCAATTTCGCGACCGGCCGCCATGTGGTGATGGACATCGAGATCCAGGGCGCGCGGCAGGTCAGGGAACGTTTCCCCAGCGCGATCCAAGTCTTCGTGTTGCCGCCCTCGGGTGAGGCACTTGTGGCCCGGCTGCGGGACCGGAAGACCGAGTCCTTCACGGCGCTGAAGCGCCGCCTGGCTCACGCGCTGGATGAGCTCAAGGCAGTCGGCGAGTACGACTACGCCGTGGTCAATGAGGACCTGGACCGCGCGGTGGCTCAGGTGAGCGCCATCATCGACGGCGAGGCCCGCCGGGTGTCGCGGCAGGATAACCTGCCGGAAGTAGTAGACAATCTGCGCCGGACCATCTCCGCGGAGGCGATGCGGATCAGTTCGGAGCAGCAGAAGGTTGAAGTCAAGGATGGCCGTTAGCTATTAGCTGTTAGCTAACCGCTAATGGCTGAGAGCTGGACTCGTGGGTCAACCACACAAGGAGTATCATGCGCATTTACACACCGATCGAAGCCGCCAACCGGGCGGGGAACAAGTACCTCGGCGTGCTGGTGGCTGCGAAGTTCGCCCGGCATCTCAATGAACTGCCGAAGGAGCGAATTCAGGATCGGGAGCAGAAGCTGACGACCATGTCGCTCGATTCGCTGGTTTCGGGCGAGCTCAACTACAAGATCTCGCGTCGGCGCCGCTCCGAGGCCTGACCGTGTGGGCCGGCCGCCACGTCACCCTCGGCGTGTCGGGCGGCATTGCCGCCTATAAGAGCTGTATCCTGGTCCGGCGACTGGTCGAGGCCGGTGCCAAGGTTGATGTGATCCTGACCGAAGGGGCCGCAGAATTCGTGCGGCCTCTTACGTTTGAGGCCCTCTCGGGCCGGCCAGTGATTGCGTCGCTCTGGGAGCCAGGTACGGCTCTGCAACACATCAGGCTCGCTCAAACTCCCGATCTCATCATCGTGGCACCCGCCACCGCCAATCTCATCGCGAAAACCGCTCAGGGCGTCGCAGACGACCTGCTCACCGCGTTGCTGCTGGCCCGAACCGCGCCCGTTCTGCTGGCGCCGGCAATGAATGACGAGATGTTCGCAAATCCAGCGACTCAGGCCAACCTCGCGACGCTGCGGTCGCGCGGGTTCGGGACCGTGGGCCCCGAGGTCGGAGCCCTGGCTGAAGGCCCATCCGACAAACCCGGCCGGATGAGTGAACCGGAGACGATCATCGCCCACGCCGCGCGCCTGCTCGGGAGTCGAGGCCCTCTCGCCAACAAGCGGATTGTGGTGACGGCCGGGCCGACCCGTGAGCCGATCGATCCAGTCCGGGTCGTGACCAATCGGTCGAGCGGGAAGATGGGATACCGGATCGCCGAAGCAGCCTGGGACAGGGGAGCCAATGTCGTCCTGGTGAGCGGACCCTCCACGCTCGTGCACCCCACCGGTATCCTGGTACGCCTGGTGGACACGACCGCGCAGCTCGACGCCGTGGTGCGGGAAGAATTGCCGACCGCCGATGTGCTGATCATGGCCGCGGCGCCGGCCGACTACCGTCCGAAGGATCCCGGCGACCACAAGCGGCCGCGCGCCACCGGGAAACTCGCCGTCGAGCTGGAGCCGACCGAGGATATCCTGAGCGGGACCGTTGCTCTCCGGCGCCGGCAGGCGGTGATCGTTGGATTCGCGCTCGAGACCGGCGATGCCGAGGCTAAGGGGGCGGAGAAGCTGCGGCGGAAGAAGCTCGACCTCATCGTCATCAACGACGCCCTCGAGCCGGGAGCGGGGTTCGAAGGAGATACCAACCGGGTCACGATCCTGGATAGGGATGGTGGACTCAAGGCCATTCCCCTCGCAGACAAGCGCGAGGTTGCAGACGCCATCCTCGACGCGGTGGAGGCCCGGCTTGGCAAATAAGCGAGAGCAGTACCTGCAGCAACAGGCAGAGCTCGGGGGATCCGAAGTGTACTTGAGTTCCGAGTTCCGGGTTCCGAGTTCTGCATTGCACGAAGCAGCGCTTGCACCGACGACCGTCCACAACGACAAACAGGCCGACCCGGCACCCGGAACTCGGAACTCGGAACCCTCCATGCCTCGTGCAGTCTCAGCCGACAAATGGAAGAAGGATCTCCCCCCTATCCCCGGTCCGGGCCTCATCATCGAACCGCCCGCGATGGACCTGATGGGCGATGAGATCTCCAGGCTCGAATCGCTGGACGCGGTTGCCGCGATGGTGAAGGCTTGCCGGAAGTGCCCGCTCTGCTCCGCGCGAACCCACACGGTGCCAGGGGAAGGGAGTCCTTCCGCTCAGCTCATGTGTATTGGAGAGGGACCCGGTGCTACCGAGGATGCCACTGGCCGCCCGTTTGTCGGTCAAGCTGGGGAGTTGTTGAATGGGATTCTGGCGTCGATTGGCCTGCCGCGGGAGCAGGTCTACATCGCCAACATCGTGAAGTGCCGTCCGCCGCAGAACCGCAAGCCGTTGCCCGACGAGGCGGCCGCCTGCATGCCGTACCTTCGTCGCCAGATTGCGCTAATCCGCCCCAAGGTGATCCTGGCTCTTGGCGGTACCGCTGCCGAGGCGTTGCTCAACACCAAGCGCGGCCTCGGCGATTTACGCAATCAGGTCCACCGCTACGCCGGAACCCCTCTCATTGTCACCTATCACCCCGCCGCTCTACTGCGCAATCCGAATTGGAAGAAGCCGACGTGGGATGATGTTCGCATCGCCCGCCAGTTGCTCGATCAGTAGGAAGCCGCGGATTCCTCACGAATTACCTTCCACAGTGTATGTAGAAACTTTGTTGATTGATTGGGGACAGCGTGGATAATGTCGGTACGCGTTTTTCTGTTGCGAGAAGGTCGGTGAATTTGTAGGATTGGGTTGAGTAGAAGCTGATTCCTCTCCCCGCTGCACACTCGCCGTCAAACATGACCTCAGTCTCGTTCGATCAGCCCTCCGTACCGGAGGCCACGCCCATTGGTGAAGTGCTCCGCGGTGCACCCTGGAGCAACGAAGCCGAGCAGGCGGTCCTCGGAGCGATGCTGTTGGACCAGGACGCGGCCCTCCGCGGCTCCGAGCTGCTGGAGGACAACCTGTTCTACCGCGAAGCGCACCGCCGGTTGTTTCGGGCGATGCGGCGTCTGGTCGAACAGCGGGTGGTCATCGATCACGTAACCCTGCGCGACGACTTGCTGCGTCGCGGCGAATTGGACGCCGCGGGTGGTGAGCTGTACATCGCGGAGCTGGTGGATGCGGTTCCCACCACGGCGAACCTCGAAGCCCACGCGGCGATTGTCCGTGAGAAAGCCATCCTCCGGCACCTGATTGAGGCCGGGACCCAGATCGTATCCCAGGCCTACGACGCCCGCCAGCCGGCCAACGAGCTGCTCGACGCCGCCGAGTCGCGGATCTTCCAGATCGCCCAGCAGCGCAAGGCCGAGGGGTTCGCCCGGCTCAAGGAGATGCTGTGGCCGACGATGGAGCGCATCGAAAAGCTCCATCAAGAAGGCAAAACGATTACCGGGGTGCCCAGCGGATTCGTAGACTTGGACGACATGACTTCCGGGTTCCAGCGCTCGGACCTGGTGATCGTCGCCGCCCGTCCGTCGATGGGGAAGACCGCGTTCTGCCTCAACGTGGCCGCACACGCCGCGGAGACCCACAGCGGTGTCGCGGTGTTCTCCCTCGAAATGAGCAAGGAATCGCTGGTGCAGCGGCTGCTTTGCGCCGAGGCCCGGGTAGACAGCCAGCGGGTGCGGCGGGGAACGCTGAGCGACTCGGACTTCACCATGCTGGCGCGAGCCGCGGGAGTGCTCTCGAGTTGCCCGATCTGGATCGACGATACTCCCGCCCTGACCCTGCTCGAGATGCGGGCCAAGGCTCGACGGCTGCGCATCGAGAATAACATCGGACTGATCGTGGTCGACTATCTGCAGCTGATGCGGAGTCCCCAGTACTCCGAGAACCGGGTGCAGGAGATCTCCGACATCTCCCGCTCGCTCAAGGCCCTCGCGAAGGAGCTGGAGGTTCCGGTGATCGCCCTGTCCCAGCTCTCCCGCGCGTCGGAACAGCGAGGCGGCGAGCGGAAACCGATTCTCTCCGACTTGCGGGACTCGGGCGCCATCGAGCAGGATGCCGACGTGGTGCTCTTCATCCACCGGTCCGAGATGTACGAGGGTCCGGTGGACAAGGACGGCAACAGCCTCGAAGGCAAGGCAGAATTGATCGTCGCCAAGCACCGCAATGGCCCGACCGGCGTCATTGATCTTCACTTCTATAAGCAGTTCACCCGGTTTGCCAGCCAGACCGAACGGGACGAGGCAGCCCATGCCTGAGCGTTACGTGCGGCATGGCTAAGCCCCGGTCGGTTTATCGCTGCACCGAATGCGGCCACGAGCATCCCAAGTGGGTCGGGCGATGCGAAGGGTGTGGAGCCTGGAATTCCGTAGCGGAGGAACCCATTGTCGTGTCGGGCGGTGGGGCGGGAGGACGGAAAGGCGGCCACAGCAGCACCTCCCGCCGTGCCGCCGTCCCGCCATCCCGCCTGCGCGATATCGAAGAATCGCGGCTGGTCCGCTGGTCAACTGAACTCCCCGAACTCGACTTCGTCCTGGGCGGCGGCATTGTCCCGGGCTCCATGACGCTGGTGGGTGGTGAACCGGGTATCGGCAAATCCACCCTCCTATTACAGGCGGCCGCCAGACTCGAGGCTGGCGGTCGCTCTGTGCTGTATGCGAGTGGCGAAGAGTCGGTAGAGCAGTTGCGACTCCGCGCCGACCGGCTCGAAGAGGACGCAGGTCCGGTTCATGTGGTGGGTGATACCAGCCTCGAAGGAGTGATCGACGCATCTACCCGGGTAGGCGCGGACGTTCTGATCCTCGATTCAATCCAGACCGTCTACACCGAGCAGCTGGAGAGCGCGCCAGGCAACGTCGGCCAGGTCAGAGAGTGTGCCGCCCGCCTGATGCGCTTCGCCAAGGAATCGGGCGCCGCGGTCATCGTGGTCGGCCACGTCACCAAGGGCGGGGGACTCGCCGGCCCCAAGACGCTGGAGCACATCGTCGACACCGTGCTTTACTTCGAAGGTGAGGCATCGCTCGACTATCGCTTGTTGCGGGCAACCAAGAACCGCTTCGGCTCGGTGGACGAGATCGGGGTCTTCAGCATGACCACTCACGGGTTGATTCCGGTCCCGAACCCGTCGGCGCTCTTCCTGGATGCCCGGGCCGCGGGCACCAGTGGCAGCGCGGTCACCGCACTCATGGAAGGCACCCGACCGGTGCTGGTGGAAGTGCAGGCCCTGGCGGCACGTTCAGGGTTCGGGACTCCCCAACGTGTCGCGACCGGCCTGGATCAGAAGCGCCTGGCGGTGTTGCTCGCCGTGCTCGAACGGAGGGGCGGGACCTCGTTCGCCGACCTCGACGTCTTCGTGCAGGCGACCGCCGGCGTCCGTCTCTCCGAACCTTCGGCGGACCTGGCGATAGCGGCGGCGTTGCTTTCGAGCGTGCTGAACCGGCCCTCTCCCCCCGACGGGCTCTTCCTGGGAGAGATCGGCCTGGGCGGCGAGGTGCGGCCCATCGGCGGGCTGGAGCGCCGGCTCGCCGAAGCCGCCCGACTCGGCTTCCGTCGAGTGTTCACCTCAGGACGAACCGCCGGCCCGATCCCCGGAATGTCGATCGTCGGACTCGATCACGTCGAACAACTGGTGCGAGCGCTTGCCGCGTGACGTTGGCGTCGTCGTCGTAGCCGCAGGACGCGGGGAACGACTGGGGGGCAAGGTCCCCAAGCAGTACCGCGAGATCGCCGGCGTCCCGATGTTGTTGCGCGCCCTCCATCCGTTCACTTCCCATCCCGAAGTCGCCCAGGTCGTGGTAGCACTGCCTGCTGAAGACGCCACCAATCCTCCAGCCTGGCTCAAGACCCTCACCGGCGGCTCTCTCGTGCTGGTGCCGGGCGGCGCCGAACGAAGCGCTTCGGTCGCCGCCGGACTGGAAGCCCTGTCTCCCGCGTGCGAGATCGTGCTGGTGCACGATGCGGCAAGGCCTTTCGTGGAGCGAGCGGTCGTTGACGCCGTGATCCAGACCGCCCGAACCGGGATCGGAGCCGTCCCAGCTCTCCCACTCAGCGATACGGTGAAGGAGAGCATGGGGCCGTCGAGCACAACGGTGGAGCGCACGGTTCCTCGAGATCGGCTGTGGCGGGCACAAACCCCGCAAGGTTTCCCCCGACAACTTCTGGTTCAGGCCCATGCTGCTGCGGGTGGAGAAGGCGCGAGCGATGACGCGGCGCTGGTGGAACGGCTGGGCCACGAGGTTCGCCTGGTGCCGGGCTCGGAGCGGAATCTCAAGGTCACCACTGCCGAGGATCTGCGGCTTGCGGAGTTGATCGCGAGGAGCGTTGGAGATAGTAAGGAGTGAGAAGTGAGGAGTAAGGAGTGAGGAGTGAGAAGTGGATGCTTCATCTCCCTGCCCTCACTCCTCACTCCTTACTCCTTACTCCTTACTCCTTACCCCC
>DATIOP010000158.1:0-10831 GCA_035472975.1 Gemmatimonadales bacterium | reverse complement strand
TGAGTCCGCTCCAGCGCGCCAGCGCGTCGTGCAGCAGCTGCTCTTCGTTGATGGGCTGGGTAATACCACTCTGGTACTCCATCGGTAGAATGGCGTACCGCGTCGTGTCCGGAAGAGTGTCTTTAGGGGTTGATGGCTCTGGCTTCCAAAACACCCGGATCAGGACGACGGCGATCAGAGTCAGAGCCACAACGGAGGCGACGCGAATGACCTTCTTTCGGGGTGAGATCCTTGGTCTTGGAGCGGCGATGGGTCCGTCGAGTGCCGCCGCAAACTCCGCGACATCGGTGAACCGCTGCGAGGGGTCCAGAGACAAGGCCCGCTCGAGCGCTACCTCAATCGAAGGTGACACGTCAGAACGACTGGCACGGAGCGCGCGTCGAACCGAAATGGGGCCGCTAAGGTGCGATGGCGGAGAGCCGAGCAACATCTCGTGAAGCACGCAGGCGAGAGCGTACTCGTCGGCCCTGCCGTCCACCGTGGAGGTGACGTGCTGTTCCGGAGCCATGTAGGCCGGGGTCCCGACTGCCAGGCCGGTAGCGGTGAGCTGGTCCTCGGTCATCTTCTGCCGCACTGCCCGCGCGATTCCGAAGTCCGCAATGAACGCGTGACCGCTCGAGAGCAGGATGTTGGCTGGCTTGATGTCGCGATGGACGACACCATGCTGGTGCGCGTAGGTGAGTCCCGCTGCCACCTGACGGATGAGACTCAGTGCCTCGGCAAGGCTGGGGATCGGAGGGCGGGCGAGCCGGTCCTTCAGGGTTCCGCCCTCGACGAACGGCATCACATAAAACAGACTCCCGACTGCCTCGTCGGAATCGTAGAGCGGCAGGATGTTGGGATGGGTGAAATGCGCGGTGACTTCGATCTCCCGCAGAAACCGCTCGGAGCCTATGACCGAGGCGATCTCCTGCCGGAGCACTTTGAGTGCGACGGAGCGACCGTGCTTGAGTTCGTGGGCGAGATAGACTGTCGCCATCCCGCCCCGGCCGAGCTCACGCTCGATGCGGTAGCGGTGGGAGATGGCGGCCCGAAACGCCTCAAACGGGTCGTTGTTCACGAGGGCCTGCCCGGAACGGGCATTCCCTATCATGGAGGCCGGGGAAGGGGCCCGCAAGCACGAGCACTGGGGGCCGAAAAACCGTGAGGCCCGGCCGCATAGTGCGGCCAGGCCTTCACTTAGTAAATCGGGGCGCCCGGATTTGAACCGGGGACCTCCTGCTCCCGAAGCAGGCGCGCTAACCGGACTGCGCTACGCCCCGTCAGCGGGCCCTGAGGGACTCGAACCCCCAACCTTCTGATCCGTAGTCAGATGCTCTATCCAATTGAGCTAAGGGCCCGATGGGCGGTACAAGACTCGAACTTGTGACCTCCACGATGTCAACGTGGCGCTCTAACCAACTGAGCTAACCGCCCAAAAAGCGAGGCGGTCGAGGCGGACGGGGCGGTCGGGTCGATGCAGAACCGCTCTGACCGCCCTGACCGCCTTGACCGCCGTGACCGCCCTGCGAATAGCGGGGGTGGGATTTGAACCCACGACCTCCGGGTTATGAGCCCGGCGAGCTACCAGACTGCTCCACCCCGCGACGGTTTCCTTATAAGAGCCCCGCGAGGGGCTCAGCAATTCAGAGCGGGAAACGGGACTCGAACCCGCGACCCCAACCTTGGCAAGGTTGTGCTCTACCAACTGAGCTATTCCCGCGGTATCGAGGGCCAGAGTTTATCGGCTGGTCCCTCGGATTGCAACACCAGCCTTAAACCAGACCCCAAGCCACAATGGAGGCGAGGGGGATCGAACCCCTGACCTCGTGAATGCCATTCACGCGCTCTCCCAACTGAGCTACGCCCCCATTATATTAGCGCGCCCGTTTCGCGCCCAACTGCCGGGGCGAGCGAGCACGGCAAGGTAGTTTCGCCTCTGTGGAGAGTCAAGCATTTCTGGCGCAAAACGCTCACGCGCCGCACGATTGGATGGCGATGACCAAGCGGAAACCTCCCGCGCCCCGCACGGCAAAGTCCAAGAGCAAAGCGACGAAGGATCCGGCACCGGAAAAACCGGTGTACCTGTCCGAAGTCCAGAAGATTCTCGCCAGCTCTCCGCCTAAGAAGGCACGCAGCCGCAAGCGGGAAACCGCGAAGACCCTCGGCGTGTATGACGCCGACAAGGACATCCTCGACCAATACCTGTTCGAGGTGAGCCAGTCAGCGCTGCTCACCCCGCAGCAGGAGATTGCCATCGCGAAACTGGTCCGCGCCGGCAACCAGGAGGCGATGCAGGAGCTGGTGAAGCGCAACCTGCGCTTCGTCATCTCGGTCGCCAAGAAATACCAGAACCGCGGCCTCCCGCTCACCGATTTGATCGGCGAAGGGAACGTGGGGCTCCTCACTGCTGCCCGGAAGTTCGACCCGGACCAGGGAGTCAAGTTCATTTCCTACGCGGTGTGGTGGATCCGGCAGGCAATTCTCGCTTCACTGGCCCGCCAGGGCCGGACCGTGCGGGTGCCGCTCAACCGTACCGCGGACCTTTCCCGCATCGTGCGCACCGCGGAGACGCTGCGCCAGGAGCTTCGTCGCGAGCCAACGCCTGAGGAAATCGCCAAGTCCACCGGACTCTCGCTCGAAGTGGTTCAGTCGCTCGCTGCGCTCAACACCGCCGAGGTCCGGCTCGACGCCCCACTCGATCCCGAGGGAGATCGCTCGCTCATCGAGCGCTTCATCGCGGGCGACCAGGCCGACACCGAAGACGAGGCGATGGATCGCTTCCTGACCGACGAAATCGATGGGGCACTCACTACGCTCCCGCCCCGGGATGCCAAGGTGCTCCGCCTCTATTTCGGCCTGGACGGCGGCCGCGAGCATACCCTGGAAGAGATCGGCGGGATGCTCGGCGTCACCCGCGAGCGGGTCCGTCAGCTGCGCGACCGCGCGCTCAAGCGCCTGCGCGAGGGAGACGTGGGACGGGCGTTGGCCAGCTTTGCGGCATAGGTGGTAGCTGGCAGCTGTTAGCTATTAGCTTGTTAGCTGTTAGCCAACAGCCAATAGCTGTTAGTTCTGCAGCATCCCGCTCGAGATTCCGAATTCCGAGAGATGTTCCCTCGAATCGAGGCGACTCGCTGATGGCTAACAGCTAACAGCTAATGGCTAAATAGCTAATGGCTGCTACAGCCGCCATCACCCGCATTGGCCACGGCGCCATCGAGTCCGGCCGCGCACTGGCCGATGTGCGGACCTGGCTCCCGCTCCTCGCGGCCCAGTTGCGCCGGCTGGGTGTCGACTCGGTGCCCATCGCGCTCTTCATCGCCGTCTTCACCGGCATCGTCCTGTCCCTGCTTTCCAAATACATCTTCACCGGCGCGGTTCCCCTCTACTTCGTCGGTGCCCTGGTCGGGAAGACCATCATGATGGAGCTGGGCCCGGTGCTCACCGGACTGGCTCTCGCAGGCCGAGTGGGTGCCAACATCGCCGCCGAGATCGGGACGATGCGGGTAACCGAACAGGTGGATGCGCTCGAGACCCTGGCCTACAATCCCAAGAGCTATCTGGTCGTGCCCCGGGTGCTGGCGGGTGGCATCATGTTTCCCGTCGTTACCGCACTCGCGGTCGCGGTCGGCGTCACCGCGGGCTGGCTGACCGCGATCAATCTGCTCGACCTCTCCACTCTCGAATTCGTGAAGGGCCTCCGGCTCTTCTATCAGTGGAAGGACATCTGGTTCGGTCTGGTGAAGGCAGCGAGCTTCGGCGTCGCTGTCACCCTTGCCGGCAGCATCATGGGCCTTTCCACCCGGGGCGGGGCCGAGGGTGTCGGCCGCAACACGACCCGTGCCGTCGTCCTCGGTTGCGAGGCGATCCTGGTGCTGGACGCGTTCTGGGCGTTGGTGCTTTTGTGAGAGGCGGTCCGCCGGTCCGCCGATGATCCAATTCCAAGACGTCCACAAGTCTTTCGGCGCAAACACCGTCCTCGACGGCTTCTCGCTTTCCATTCCGGATCGCGAGACGACCGTCATCATCGGCTTCTCCGGGAGCGGGAAGAGTGTCGCGCTCAAGCACATTGTGGGTCTCATCCTGCCAGAATCCGGTCAAGTCGAAGTGGACGGCCAGACGGTGGGCCAGTTGGGCAAGGATGAATTGACCGAGCTGCGGCGGAAGGTCGGGTACGTATTCCAGTTCGCCGCTCTCTTCGACTCGATGACGGTCGCGGAAAACATCGGGCTCGGTCTGGCGCGGCGTGGGCTCTCCGAGAGTGAGATCGAACGCCGGATCGTCGACAGTCTCGAGCTGGTGGATCTGCCGGACACTCAGGCCCGCTATCCTGCCGAGCTGTCCGGCGGCATGCGCAAGCGGGTGGGCATCGCCCGAGCGATCGCTCTCCAGCCGAGCTACATTCTCTACGACGAGCCCACCTCGGGCCTCGATCCCGTGACCTCCGCGGTGATCGACGAGCTCATGGTTCGCACCCGGAAGGAACTGGGGGTGACCGGGGTGGTCGTTACCCATGACATGCGCAGCGCCTATACCGTGGGAGACCGCATCGCGATGCTCTACCAGGGTAAAGTCCGCCAGGAGGGAACCATCGCCGAGATCAAGGCCACTCGAGACCCGATAGTGCGGCAGTTTATCGAGGGGCGCCCTCGGGAAGCGGCGCCCGACTCCAGCGCTACGGTCGGGGCATGAAGCGAAGCAACGAATTCCTGGTGGGTCTCGTGCTGCTGGTAGCGCTCGGCATCACCATCGCCGGCGCCCTCTGGCTCGGCGAGACCAACGTGGGGCGGCGCGAGCAGGTGCACGTGGCCCGCTTCCGCACAGTGGGAGGCCTCACCCCCGGCGCACCGGTCACCCTGCGCGGTGTGAAGGTGGGCCGGATCGATGCGGTGCGTCTCGGCGAGGGAGACTGGGTCGACGCCGATCTCAGGGTCTACCAGGGTGTCGAGCTCCCCGCCCATCCTGCCGTAATTGCCGCCTCCCAAAGTCTGTTCGGAGAATGGTCCGCCACGATTGTCTCCGGCGACGAGCCGCAGGATGACCCCAACGTCCGGCAAATGCTTGCCGAAGCCGCAAAGAACGACGGTGAGGCCTGGCCCGGTGCCACCCTCCCCGATGTCGGGCAGCTCACCGCACAGGCGGGCCGGATCGCCACCGACATTGCTGCCGTCGCGGAGCGGGTGCAGACCACCTTCGACTCGAGTGCCGTGTTCGAGCTACGGAAGGGAGTGAAGGACTTCGCCGCCATTACCGACCAGCTGGCCAGGTTCACCCAGAGCCAGACCAGCCGGCTCAACACCGTCACCGGGAACATCGATACGACGGCGTTTGCGGTGCGGCATGCCAGTGAAGATCTGCGCCAGGTCCTCGCCCGGATCGACGCGGCGACCGACAGCAACCAGCTCGAGGGGATTGTGCGGAATGCGGAGACCGGAACCGCCAGCCTTAGCCAGGCGGCGGCGGACATCCGGACCCTCACCGAGGCAGCCCGGGTCCATCAGGCCAACCTGATTAGCGTTCTCCTCGCCGCGGACTCCATATTGGGACGAATCCAGACCGGGGAGGGGACTCTTGGCATGCTCTCCCGGGACAGCGCACTGTATAATGAAACAACCGAGACCATGCGGGAATTCCGCAAGCTGATCGCGGACATTCAGGCCAATCCGCGGAAGTACTTCAAGTTCAGCGTCTTCTAATAGCGTCAGATGTGAGAAGTAAGAGGTGAGAGGGGACAGGTGGGACGTGAGACGTATGGACGTTTGGGCGCCCCGGGCAAAGGAAGAATTCTCGACATGTTGACCCTCTCACATCTCACCTCTCACTTCTCACGCTTTTGGGGTGGAGTGGATGGGTAAGCGTCGCCCGGAACGGGAAGTCTCGGCAGGGGGGATCGTGTTCCGAAGAGAGCCGGACCGTACCGCCCGGTTCCTGCTCATTCGCGATTCCTATCGCAACTGGGGTTTTCCCAAGGGCCATCTCGAGGGCGAGGAATCTCCCGCCGAGGCCGCCGGCCGGGAAACCAGCGAGGAGACCGGTCTCTCCGACCTGGTCATGCACGGTCCAATCCGGATCATCGACTGGCATTTCCGCTTTCGCGGCCGCTACATCCACAAATTCTGCCACTTCTTCCTGTTCGAGAGCCCGGCCGGCGAGGTCAGACCTCAGGCCGACGAGGGCATCACCGATTATCGCTGGTGTACGCTCGATGAAGCGCTCGAAACCCTGAGCTATGACAATGCCCGGGGTGTGTTGAAGCGGGCGGGAGACATGGCAAGAACTCTCGTGGCCATGGGAAGCGGCCGTTCGCAAACCGCCACCGCACCACTGGTCGAGAGCTGAAGTGCCTGTCGTCGCCGCGCTCCTCGAGAGCCGCGACGCCGCGCAGGCGCTTCGCCGCTCACTTCCCCGCAGCAACTGGTCGCTCGCCCGCTGCCGCAACCCCAACGGGTTGCGGAAGGTCCTCGCGACCCGCCTGGTAGATGCCATCGTATTGACTCCCCAGGCCCTCGCTCAGCCGCAGATTCAGGAAGTTCGGGCCGCGTTCCCCGGAGTTCCCATGGTGGCGTTCGGGCCCTTCCGTCCCGACGACGGGGAGATGATGCTGGCCTGCCATGAAGCGAAGGTCGCGGCGCTTTTGGTCGAAGGGGTAGACAACGCGGTTTCCGGCGAGGTGGTGCTTCGCGTCTCTGCCGCCGAGGAGCGCCGCCGCACTCTGGCCGACGCGCCCCGTGCGCTCCGTCTCACCGATCCGGTGCAACGCGACGTGTGGAACTATCTGCTGGAGCGGGTGGATCAGACGGTGAGAACCGGCGCGCTGGCTCAACGGCTCAAGATCAGCCGGGAACACCTGAGCCGGCAATTCGGGGCCGGTGGCGCCCCCAATCTCAAGCGGGTCATCGATCTCACCAGGATCGCATGCGCCGCGCAGTTGCTCCGCAATCCCGGCTACGACGCCGGAACCACCGCGCGACTCCTTCGCTTTGCGACCTCCAGCCACCTCACCATCACCGCCCGGCGTATTGCAGGAGCCTCGGCCAGCGGGCTGGCGAGCATGGGACCCCGAGGCGTTCTCGCCGCGTTTGCCCGCGGGAATACCCGAAGCAGGATTCGGTAGCTCGAACCCTCAGCGGGCGCGATCCGCCGGTGCGCTCCACCAGCGCTCTCGCGGCACCACCACCGAATGCTCCGGCTGACTCATGAAGTGGGGTGAAAGAATCTGCACCCCGTGCTCGTTGAATGCGTCCTGGATGTTGGTGTGCAGCTCGGAGAGGATGAAAACGCGCTGAGCCGGCTCCTCGGGTTGGAAGTTGAGGATGTATTCGACGTAGAAATCGGAGAGCGAGCTTTGCAAGACGAAGGCTGGCGGCGCCCGCCGAATCCCTTGAGTCCGTTCCGCCGCCTGGCAAAGCATCGCGTGAACCTGTCGCCACGGAGCGTCATATCCGATGGTGACCGAGGTGCGATACCAGAGCGTGTCGGCTCGGTCCATTCCGGAGTAATTCGTCGTCGCCGCACCCAGCACCACCGCATTCGGTATCGTGACCAGTTCCCGCCATGGAGTGCGGATCCTGGTTGCCACCAGCCCGACTTCAGTCACCGTCCCCTCGCACTCGCCGACCCTTACGTAGTCCCCAAGCCGGAGCGCCCGGGCATAAACCAGGATGAGCCCACTCACGATCTGGTTGATGCTGCCACTCGAACCAATGGTGACCAGTAGCCCGAGCAGGACGCTCACTCCCTTGAAGGCGTCGCTTTCGCTTCCGGGTAGATGCGGGTAACAGAGAACGAGACCGAATACCCAAAGCAGCGCCACCGCGATCCGTTCGGTGGGGGCGACCGTATCCGGATGAAGCCACGTCACCGATACCCTGCCGGATTGGACGGCCCCGAAAAATCCGCGAGTCAACCGCACCAGGAATCGAATGAAGAGCAGGATGACGACGGCAGTGAAAAGCCCTGGGATGGTCCTCAGCGCCCCCAGGGCAAGGTCCCCGAGCGTCGTGAGCAGGAAGTGCCTCAGGGCCTGTCCCCAGGGGGCGGTATAGGGAAACCGGCCGAGCGAGAAGCTGAGCCAGATCTCTGCAAGCACCAACCCCGCGACCCAGGCGAGCGCGGTAGTGAGGTACTTCAGGCCCTGGCGGACCTGCTCGCGATCGAGCAGCTGGAATCCGCCCAGCTTCCCGGAGCGGACGTCTATCACCGCTCGCCTCTGGAGCCATCCGAGGAGAACCAGCCGGAGTTTGATGATGATCTGAAGAACCACGACGAGGAGTGTCGTGGCAAGCAGCACCCAGAGCGCGCCGCGAAGCAGTACCCCAGGACTTCGCGCCGCGCGCTCGGCATCAATCGCATCACGGAGCCGAGCCGCTGCCGAGTCGGCGAGTACACCGAGATCCTCTCCGGCCAGACTGTCGGCATCGCCGGGACCCAGCACCAGAACTACTGTGCCGGATGCGGTGACGGTAATGGCTCCCAGGAGGTGCTCGACTCCGACGCTATCGCCTGTAGCGGGACCCTCGAGTACCTTGGCGAGGCGTTCGCGGGCCAGCGCCGCCCGCTCCGCGGGGGAGTAGGAGGCCAACGGTCGGCGAAAGACGAAGATCGGCCGGTTCTGAAGGACGAGAGTTGCGGAGTCTGCGGCTGCCTGAAGGGGCTTGGACGGCCCGTCGGCCCGGGCGGACAAAGGGTGAACCAGCAACAGCAGACCCAGCCCGGCGAGGGCTGGTCCGGAGGGCGGCTTCCATCTGCCGAGTTTTGGCCGCATGGCCGATTATATCGCCCGCTTCAGGACCCGGCGAGCGGACAGGCATTGGACCTTCGGGCAAACTTGCCCGAAGGGTCTCCATGTGATAATTTTCACAAGCTAAGTTCGGACCGCATTTCCACTCACAGATCGAAGGCTTATGGCGACGGAAACGACCCTCCGCCCCGGCGAACTCAAGGAAGTTCTCCTTAAGGAAATCCAGAGCGCCGATTTGGCGTCGGTGGACGTCAATGAAGTCGGGACCGTCCTTGAAGTGCGGGATGGTGTGGCGCGCATTTACGGGCTCAGCTCGGCTCAGGCCGGCGAGATGCTGGAGTTCACCGCCACCGAAAGCGGGGACGTGATCACCGGCATGGCGTTGAACCTCGAAGAGGACAACGTCGGTGCGGTCATCCTGGGCGATTATCTCAAGCTCAAAGAGGGCGACGAGGTTCGCTGCACCGGCCGTCTGCTCGAGGTGCCGGTCGGACCTGCCATGGCCGGCCGGGTCGTCGATGCACTGGGACGGCCGATGGACGGACTTGGCCCGATCAAGACCAACGCGTTCCGGGACGTGGAGATGGTTGCGCCGGGCATCATCGTCCGGCAGCCGGTGAAGGAGCCGCTCCAGACCGGCATCAAGGCCATTGACGCGATGATCCCGATCGGCCGCGGCCAGCGCGAGCTGATCATCGGCGACCGGGGCACCGGCAAGACCGCCATCGCGATTGATACGATCATCAATCAGAAGGGCACCGGGGTCATCTGCGTGTACATCGCGATCGGTCAGAAGCGCTCGACCGTGGCGACGGTGGTGGAGAAGCTCAAGGAGCACGGCGCGATGGAATACACCATCGTGGTCATAGCCAGCGCTTCGGATCCGGCGCCGCTGCAGTACATCGCGCCCTACTCGGGCTGCGCGATCGCCGAGTACTTCATGTACGAAGAAGGCAAGGCGACGCTTTGTGTTTACGACGATCTCTCCAAGCAGGCCGCGGCCTATCGCCAGCTGTCGCTGATTCTCCGCCGTCCCCCGGGACGTGAAGCGTATCCGGGAGATGTCTTCTATCTCCACAGCCGCCTCCTCGAGCGCGCCGCGAAGCTCTCGGAGAACCCGGATGTGGTGAAGCTCGATGCCCGGATCAAGAAGCCGGGTGGCTCGCTCACCGCGCTCCCCATCATCGAAACCCAGGCCGGCGACGTTTCGGCGTATATCCCGACCAACGTCATCTCGATTACCGACGGCCAGATCTTCCTTACCACCGACCTCTTCTTCTCCAACGTCCGCCCCGCGGTGGACGCCGGCATCAGCGTGAGTCGAGTCGGTGGGAACGCGCAGATCAAGGCGATGAAGCAGGTGGCTGGTCCACTGCGGCTTTCGTTGGCCCAATACCGCGAGCTCGAGGCGTTTGCCCAGTTCGGCTCCGAGCTGGACGCCGCCACTCAGCGTGAACTGGCCCGCGGCGCCCGCACGGTTGAGGTCCTCAAGCAGCCCCAGTACTCGCCGGTCCCGGTCGAGCGGCAGGTGGCGATCATCTTTGCCGCCACGAACGGCTTCCTCGATGACGTCGAGGTCAAGTCGATTCGGAAATGGGAAGCCGATTTCCTCTCGTACCTCGAGGCGCAGCATCCCGCCGTGCTGCAGGGAATCCGTACGAAGAGGACGCTGGACGAGGACCTGACGGGAAAGATCAAGGCCGCGATCACCGCCTTCAAGCCGCTGTTCCGGGCCGAGTAAATGGCCAAGTCTTCGCGTGCGCTCCGGGGACGGATGCGCTCCGTGCAGAACACCCGCAAGATCACGCGGACGATGGAATTGGTCTCCACGTCCAAGCTCAAGCGGGCCCAGGATCGCGTCGTGTCGGCTCGACCCTATGCCCAGGCGCTGGCCGAAGTCATCGGCGATCTGGTGACGCCGGAGCTGCAGGCCCGATTCCCCTTGCTCCGGAAGCCGGTAGCCCTCTCAGCGGGCGGTCCCAAGCGCGCCGCGATCCTTCTGATCACCTCGAATCGCGGGCTGGCTGGCGGATTCAATTCCAACCTCATCAAGGAAGCCCGCAATCGCATCGAGGCGCTCGAGGGCGCGGGCTATCAGGTCGATCTGCACGG
>DATIOP010000157.1:0-2900 GCA_035472975.1 Gemmatimonadales bacterium | reverse complement strand
CTACATGCTGGTGCTGGCCGAGATGATGGATCTCGATGCCGGTCACATCTCCCTCGCCTCGCCGTTGGGCCGGGCGCTCAAGGACCGGAAGGTGGGCGATGAGATTGAGCTCCGGATTCCCCGCGGGATCCGGGCACTGCGGGTCGTCGAGTTGGAGACGGGGGTCGGGCCCTGACCGACTCGGATCGGCTTATGGAATTCCCCAAGAAGCAGCTTCTCCTCGTAGGCGACCGGGTCCTCATCACTCCCGAGGAGGGCGAGGACCGGATGCGGGCCGGCCTGTATCTGCCGCCGACCGCGGTGGATGCCATGCAGGTGCAGTCGGGGTTGGTCATCGCGGTGGGCCCCGGAGATCCGGTGGCCGACATGAGCAGTAGTGATGATGAACCCTGGAAGATCGGCGAACGCCAGCCGCGCTGGCGCCCGATGCAGGCCCGGGTGGGTGACCATGCCATCTTCTTCCGGAAGGCGGCGGTCGAGATCACGTTCGAGGAAAAGCGCTATCTCGTCGTTCCCCAGGCCGCGATACTCGTCCTGGTTAGAGAAGAGATGCCAATTTGATTGAAGATTTCAGATTTAAGATTTGCAGGTTAAGCCCGGTCATTAATCGAAAGCGCCAATCTTCAATCTGAAATCTTCAATCTGCAATTCCCACCATGCCCCTTACCCGCTTCCCCGACCACGAAGACAAGCGGGTCTTCCTGTCCACCGTCCTCTCGTTCAACCTCCCCCCTGCGGATGGCGCGCACAGCGACCGCCTCTCCGTGGCTGTCTTGTGGATCGATCGGGACACCCCAGCCGCAGACGAACTGAGTCCTGACTTCGCCATGGAATTGTTGGACCATGGCGCCCTGGCTCTCGTGCTGGGTGGTAGCGCCTCCGAGCAGACCGCAGCACTCTTCGAGCAGACCATCGAGGATGGCGAGTTCGTGCGCGGCACCGACGAGGAGATCAGCATCTGGGTCGATCCCGAGGCCCCACTCGAGGAGGTGCTCTGGACGGCGGCCGAAGAGGCCATGCCCCCGGACGCCTTTGCCGACCGGCCGTGGGATATCGTCTGCTGGGCCCGGAGCGGCGATGCCATGGTGGCCAAGCTGCGTGATGCGTTGGGGCGGCTCGGCGCCATTGTAGATGATCGCTACGAGCTGGGTGGTGACGACGCATGAGCAGCTTGCCCCAGCGTGCCTACCGGTTTGGCATGTGGGGGCTCGTGGCACTGGGCCTGCCCGGACTCTTCGCGGCATTCCTCGGCGCTCGCCGAGTAATTCCTCTCCCCCTCGGTATCGCTGGAGGCTTCAGCTTTCTGGTGTGCGCCCTGCTCGGCGCCCTCATGGGACTCCAGGCCCGGCGCCAGACGCTCTTGCAGCGGGAGCGGGACAATCACTCCGCAATGCTTGTCATCCTCGCCAATCAATTGCGAGTCCAGGATGACGCCTTGCTGCAACAGATCGCGGGCAAGGGCGGCCCAGCAGGCGATGCGGCGGAGATGGTGCTCAAAGGGAGACGGGAGAAGGGAGACGGGAGAAGGGAAACGCGTGAGGAGAGAACTTCGAACGGGTCTTCAATCCCGGATCCGACAGCTCTAGCCGACGAAGTGTCCGATTAATCCCTGACTCCTGGCGCCTGATCCCTGACTCCCGTCTCCCGTCTCCCGTCTCCCGAGAATGTGCTTCCACCTCTACCTCGCCAGTCCCCTCACGCTGAGCGAGGTCCGGTCTATGCTGCCGAAGGGGCTTGCCGCCGATCTGCTCGATCCGGGGGAGCAACGGGCGTTGAAGCAGCTTCACCCCGATGCGCAAACGGTTGCGCGACTGATCCACGGCGCCTGCTCCTGCGATCTCGTGGTCCAGCGGCACCCGGTGAGCCGGGAGGACGAGGCCTGGCTCCGACGCCGCTACCGGGAACAGGGTCTCCCCAGAACCGCAGTCTTGGCCGCGCTGGAGCGCCACCGCCGGGCCGCGGCTGGGCGAGCCCAGCCAGCCGGCTTCTGGCCCCGTCAGGTGGCCGACTTCGTGGTCGAACACGCACGCAACGCAGGCCCCACCCTCTACTATCTGCACTTCTCGCACGACGGCGCTCTCGGAGTTCTTCCTCTGGGCGAGCCGCCGGCTCAGCGCGTCAGCGAAGTTCGGACGAACCCGGAGGGCTGGCTTCAGGAAGAAAGGCCGGTCCTGGTCCTGCCCTGACGCAGCGGAAGGAAATGAGGCATCTTCCAGTTAGGGAACGTGCGCCATGTCTCATACCTCGCGGCTCTATCTGCGCGCGCTGCAATTGCGCTGTCCCGCCTGTGGCGGCAGGCCTGTGTTCGTCTCCTGGTTTCGCATGTGCCCCAATTGTCCTTCCTGTGGGCTGCACTTCGACCGGGAACCGGAAGGCGGCTACTGGGTAGGCTCCTACACGCTCAACCTGATGCTGACGGAAGCGGCACTCGCGGCGGCCTTCCTGCTGGGGATGTGGGTCACCTGGCCCCAGCCGCCCTGGGATCTGCTGGTGTACGGTGATATCGCAATCGCGGCAATCGTGCCGGTCCTGGTCTTTCCCTATTCGAAGACCCTCTTCATCGCCGTGGATCTCACCTTTCGCCCGAAAGAGCCTGAGGACTATGAGACTCCACGCGAGATCGCACCCCACCCCACCCGCCCTCGCCGCTGAGATACGACCGGGATGCCAATGTTGCGCGTGACTGCCCTCTCGATCGCCGCCATCGGCGGTGCGCTGGGTCTTGCCTGCGGCGGGTCGTATCTGCTGGCGTCACGGACCGCTTCGAAGGCGGCGGCCCGGATTGCCCCGGATCTGGGACCGGTCGAGTCCGACTTCGGTTTCCACTATCACGCAGCAGGAGAGGGAGAGAAACTGGGCTGGGAATTCACCTATGGACCCAGCGGGGCGATGGGTCCGGT
>DATIOP010000156.1:0-6896 GCA_035472975.1 Gemmatimonadales bacterium | reverse complement strand
GGCCGACGTCTACAGTCTCGGCTGCCTTCTCTATGAGATGCTGGTGGGCGAGCCGCCGCACACCGGACCCACGATTCAAGCGGTTATCGCCGCGGTGGTCACCAAGGAGGCGGAACCGGTGAGTGACCGCCGGCCATCGGTGCCTGCCAACGTCGAAGCTGCGGTGCATAAGGCGCTCGCCAAGCTGCCGGCCGATCGCTTCGCTACAGCCGAGGCGTTTGTGCGGGCGCTGAGCGAGCCGAGCGTGAGCCAGGTGATGACGGCCGCCAGGCGGACCGCCGCTCCGGCCAAAGCGCCGGACAAGCGGCGCGCCCTTCTCCTCGGCGGAGCACTTCTCGGGCTAGCCGCGGTCGCGATCCTGGGGTGGATGCGTCCTCAGTCGTCCCATCCGTTCATGAACCGTTATCCGATCTTTCTGCGGGACAACGAAGCTCTAGCCGTCGCGTCGCTGGGAGGTCACATCGCCGTCTCTCCGGACGGGCGCCGGATGGTGTATGTGGGGCGCGGCGAAGGCAACACGCGACTCTGGATAAAGGAACCTGACCAGGTCGCTCCGACACCGATCCCCGGTACCGACGGAGCCCTGAGCCCCGCCTTCTCTCCCGACGGCCGCCAGCTGGCCTTCCCGATTGGGGGACGGACGGTGCGCGTTCTTTCGCTGGAGGGCGGGTCACCGCTCACGCTTACCGACAGCGCAAACACAACCGCAGTGGACTGGGGAGACGACGGCTACATCTACTTCGAGGTGGATTCGGGGATCAGCCGGATTCGCGCGACGGGAGGACATGTTGAGCAAGTCTACAAGTTCGGCGAGCGGGTAATCGGCACGGAATGGCCGGTGGCGCTTCCGGGCGGCAAGGGAGTCGTGTTTCGGGTCCGCCACGACGGTCAAACACCGGCGGACTTCGAGATCATGGCGCAACCGATTCCCAAGGGCGAGCCTCGAGTACTGCTACGCGGCGTGTATGCCCGCTATTCGCCCACCGGTCACCTGATCGTTGTTACCTCCGATGGCAAGCTGCTCGCGGTACCGTTCGATCCGAACAAGCTGGCGCTGACCGGTCCCCCGGTGTCGCTCTACGAAGGACTCCAGTCCAATCCGTTTGCCGCGGGGTTTGCTCTTTCGCCCACCGGCACCCTGATCTACGAGACCGCGTCGCAGTCCTCGAGCCGAGAGGTGGTCTGGGTCACGCGAGATGGAGTGGTCAGTCCAGTTGACCCGGCGTGGAAACTCGATGGCACCGTTGGTTCAATCGCGCTCTCGCCCAATGGGAAGGCGATCGCGGTGGAGCTGCAACGGAACGCGAAGGCGGACATCTGGGTCAAGCAGGTTCCCGCAGGGCCATTCTCCAGGATTACCTTCGGAGACACCAACTACTTCCGCCCCTCCTGGACTCCGGACGGATCCCAGGTGCTCTTCCTCGGCGATCGGGGCGACGGCGCCGGCATCCCCACGGTGAGAAGGGCCGACGGCGTCGGTGCGGCCAGCCATCTCCTTCCAAAGACGATCGGGTTCGGACATTTCTTCGAGTCGAACGATGGGCGGTGGCTGGTCCTGCGCCGGGTCGTCACCGACCTGGGCAATGGCGACATCATGGCCACGAAGGTCGGCGATACGTCGGTCGTCACTCTGGTGGGTACTCCCGCACGGGAAACGGCGCCCGCGCTTTCACCCGATGGCAGATGGCTGGCATACCAGTCGGACGAGTCAGGGGCGTTTGAGATCTATGTCCGCCCATTCCCCGAGGCCTCGACGGCACGCTGGCAGGTATCGACCGCGGGCGGCTCCTATCCCCTCTGGTCTCGCAGCGGGAGGGAGCTTTTCTATCGCAACAACAAGAACGACTTGGTGTCGGCGACGGTGAGTACATCGCCAACCTTCTCGGTGGGAGCCCAGAAGTCGCTCTTCTCGCTGAGTCCCTTCACGCCGGCGGGGCCGGTCCCCCTCTACTCGATAGCGCCGGACGACAAACGGTTCCTGATGTTGCGCGAGACGGCGGCGGGCGAGTCGGGGCTTTTGGTGGTGAGCCAGAACTGGTTCGAGGAGTTGCGGGGGAGGATGAGGAAGTAGGGAAACGGGAACAGGGAACAGGGAACAGGGAGCAGGGGTCAGGGGTCAGGGGTCAGGGGTCAACACCTCATCCCGAGAAGCGCAGCGACGAGGGATCCACCGACCTTACCTTTGCCTTCCGGGTTTGCAGGCTAGATCCCTCGCTCCGCTCGGGATGAGGTGTGATTCTTGTTCCTGCCACATCCTGAAATCCCGTTCGCCGTTCCCCTCTTCCCTGACACCTGACCCCTGACACCTTTGGATTCACCGATCCACCTGCTTCATCCTCTCCGCTGTGTAGCGCGGGCCTGAGACCTTCTCCGGCCGGAGTGCTGCATCCAGCTCGGCGATCTCACCGGCGCTGAGCGACACGTCTGCCGCACCGATGTTCTCCTCCAGGTATTTCCTCCGCTTGGTGCCGGGGATCGGCACGATGTCAGGACCCTTCTGCAGCAGCCAGGCGAGGGCGATCTGGGCTGCTGTCGCACCCTTTCGCGCAGCCAGATCCCGCACGGATCCCGCGGCCCGCACGTTGGCGTCGAAGTTCTCCCCCTGGTAACGCGGGTCCCCGCGGCGATAATCACCTTCCGAATATTCCTCGGCACGCTTCACAGTGCCGGTAAGAAAGCCGCGTCCCAGCGGCGCGAATGCCACGAGCCCGATGCCCAGCTCGCGCAGGAGCGGGATGAGGCTAGCCTCGAGGTTGCGCTCCCAGAGCGAATACTCGCTTTGCAATGCGGAGATCGGGTGCACGGCGTGAGCGCGGCGGATGGTCTTCTCGCCGGCTTCTGAGAGACCGAGGAAACGGACCTTTCCCTGGCGAACGAGGTCGGCCATCGCGCCGACGACGTCCTCGATTGGAACTGTTGGGTCTACCCGGTGCTGATAGAGGAGATCAATCCGATCGGTCTGCAACCGCCGTAGCGAGGCCTCGACGACCTCACGAATGTGCTCAGGCCGGCTGTCCGTACCGGTAATGCCTCCCTTCTCGTCGAACTTGAAACCAAACTTGGTGGCGATGACGCAACGGTCACGCCCGCCCTTGACGCTCTTGAGCGCTCTCGCGATCAACTCCTCGTTGGCGTAGGGTCCGTAGGCCTCCGCCGTGTCGAGGAAGGTGCAGCCGAGTTCGAGAGACCGGTGGAGTGTCGCGATAGACTCACCTTCGTCACGCTCTTCGGGAGTGCCGTATGCGTAGCTCATCCCCATGCAGCCCAGGCCGATGGCGGAGACGGTGAGGCCTTGGGTGCCGAGTTTGTGGGTGGGCAACATCAGGTGTCAGGTGTCAGGGATCAGGTGTCAGGAACTGCGGGAACGGGGAACAGGGAACAGGGAACAGGGAACGGGACTGGAGAAAAGTGGCGTGGCCACGGGCTCCCGCAAGGACAACTGTTCCCTGTTAGCCGTTGCCTGTAATCTAGTCTTTGTTCCCCGTTCACCGTTCACCACTCACCGCCCTTCCCAGCATGCCCATCCTCCATGTCGCGATCACTGGACGCAACCGCAGCCATCTGACCGCCCTGGGTCCCAAGCTCCGGATCGTCGTTGTCGGCTATAAGGAAACCAAGAGCGGCATCACCGTCGATGCGTATGTCCGCTCCGAAAAGGTCGAGTGGCTGAGGAAGCAGGGCTACGGCGTTACTCCACTCGAGAACGTGGAGCCGCATGATCGAGAGCGGGTGGCAGAGGAGCAGGCTGCGGCGAAGCGGCGACTCAAGAAGGGGCGCTACGGCGACGTCATCTGGAGCGGCGGCTACCTCACTGCGGATGAAGTCGAGCGAGCACTCGAGATCGGGGAGCAGAATCACGCCGGGTACTGCGAGCGGATCCCGTTACCCAACCTGACCTGGGAAAAACGCCAGGTTCATGCGATCCGGATCGGGAAGGGCGATGGGAAGAAACGGCCGGCGGTCTGTTTCCTCGGCGCGGTACACGGGCGGGAGTGGGGCGGCCCCGATATCCTGGTCTATTTCGCGGTGAGGCTTCTCCGGGCTTACCGGGACAAGCAGGGTTTTCGGCTGGGTAAACACGTCGTCTCTCCCGCTCGGGTCCGCCGACTGGTGGAGACGATGGACATCGTTCTCCTCCCTCAGGTGAATCCCGACGGTCGGCGATTCAGCATGGACGGGCACCCATTCTGGCGAAAGAACCGTCGGCCTGCGCCCAGGGGGAAGGACTACCGGTCCATCGGGGTCGATCTCAACCGGAATTTCCCGATCCTCTGGCGGTTCGACCAGCACTTTGCCCCGAAAACGGTCGAGAGCTCCCACAAACCGGGAGATTACGAGACTTACGTCGGTCCCCATGCCGCCTCGGAGCCCGAGACCCGCAACGTGATATGGCTGCTGGATCGATTCCCCAACATTCGCTACTACGTGGACCTGCACAGCTATGGGGAGACGATCCTGCACAGCTGGGGGAGCGACGATAACCAGTACCGGGATCCGGACATGTGTTTCCAGAACAAGGCCTACGATGGGCAGCGAGGCAAGATCAACGACGAGGGGTATCGTGAATACATCCCGGCCAAAGACGAGGAAGAAGCCATCCGCATGGGCCGGCATATGGCGGCGGCCATCAAACTGGTTCGGGGAAGGAAGTACCAGGTGAAACAGTCGGTGGGTCTCTACCCCACGGCCGGTTCCTCAGACGATTACGCCTACAGTCGCCAATTCGTGGATTCCAGGAAGGGGAAACTCATCGCCTACACTATCGAGTGGGGCCGGAGCCACGCCTCGACCCCGTTCCATCCTCCTTATCCCGAGATGAGGAAGGTCATGAAAGAAGTGAGTGCGGGGCTGCTCGCGGTCTGCTTGCGGGCGCTGGCGAGACGGGCGGGACGGCGGTAGGGCGGTAGGTACAACAGGTGTCAGGGGTCAGGTGTCAGGTATCAGGGGATCAGATCTGCTGCATCCACTAAAGAAGAGCGCCCGGTCTCAACTGAACCGGGCGCTTCTCTCTACAACTTATTTCTTCTTCTTCTTCTTTTTCTTCGTTGTCTTGGCCATTAGAGCCCCCTTACCAGCGGAAGACTGTACCGCTTCGCAGTGAAGCGGCGATGAGCACTTTCGAAGTTACCATTTTGCCCGGGAGGTGCAATAGCTATTGGTCGAGAAAAGCGGGAACGGGGAACGGGAGAAGCGGCACTTGATCTCTCCCAGTGTCCCGGTTGAGATGCCCCACAGCTAGAAATCGTCGCAAGGTGAGCGGTTGAGATTGCTTCGAGCGCGTGCCGCGCTCTCGCAATGACAGAACGCCCTGACACCTTGTCCCTGACACCTAGATCACGACCGATCCTCCCCGGGTCGCCATCGTTGCCGGGATTGCCAGCACCGGCACCATCCCTCCACGCAGCACCCGCTCTGTAGTCGAACCGCGTAGACCGTCGAGGAACCCGTCGCGGCCGGCCGTCGTCATGACGATGAGGTCGGCACTGATCTCTTTGGCCGTGGAAAGGATCGTCTCCACGACCTCGCCGTCCTTGGTCACCTTCCGCCAGGTCCAGCCGTCCTGCTCCTCGGTTTTGACGGAGGGCATTTCTCCGGTCTTGCCGACGTGGAGCAGCGTGAATGTGACCTCCGGACACTGAAGGGCCCAGGTGAGTCGCTGCGCCGCCTCGATCGCCGACCCCGGGCTCGGCGACGAGTCGACCGGAATCAGCACGTTCTTCAGTGACGGGTTCCCATCGGCGCGAGAGACGAATCCTTCGGATCCATAAGGAACGAACAGCGCCGCGGCTTCCGAGGCGCTGGCGATCGGTTGCGACATCACCTTCCCGCGCCCCCAGCGCATGCGCCCCTTGTGGGTATGCGCGGCGAGCACCACGAAATCCGTCGGATTCTCCTCGAGAAAGTGCTGGGCGGCGTGAATCGGATCCTTCCCCTTCATCACGACCTTCCGCACCCCGAGCCCGACCGCGGCGACGGCGTTCTTGGGACTGTTGGGTGGAAGCACCCGCCAGCGCTCCAGCATCTGGCGCACTCCAGGAAACTCGCTCCACCCTTCCTTGTCCTTCTCCGAAACATGGAGAATATCGAGCTCGGCTCTCGCGATGAGCGCGATCTTGAGCGCGTGAGCAAAGGCGACTTCGCTGCCTTCGGTGAAATCCGAGGGGTGGAAGATCACCTTGATGGGACGCTTGGCAGAAATGGGCACGGAGCCTTGTCCGGTTGTGAGACTGTTCGAGGTTACGGGCGCGGGGGGGCGACCGCAAGGAGCGGGAGATGGGAGAAGGGAGAAGGGAGATGGGAAAAGCGGGAACAGGGAACAGGGAACGGGGAACGTTATTGTCATTGCGAGGGACCCCGAGCGGAGCGAGGGGGACCGAAGCAAATCTCAACCGGTGGCCCTCGCAATGACAGAATTCCTTGTCGGGGGAGAGTGTCCGGCCAGGCAACAATCGAGCGGGCAGATGTCGTGGCTTGGGCCGAGTGTGCCAAGCGCACGACGTTCGGGCCGTTCCACCATTCGTTCCTGGATCAGTTCTCGGAGCATGGCGACGAATGGCGGCGCCGTTCCCACAGTCCTCGCCCGGACCATGGTAAGCCCCAGTTCCTCGGCCTTCTCCCGGCTCTCGGTGTCCAGGTCGTAGCGGACTTCCATGTGGTCCGATAGGAATCCGATCGGATGGATTACCACATCCCGTACGCCCTGGGCGGCGAGCGACTCCAGGTGCGCGCAAATATCCGGCTGGAGCCAGGGAACGTGAGGTGGTCCACTGCGGCTTTGATAGACCAGATCCCAGGAAGGAGCGCCGGCTGCCTCCGCAACGAGTCGACTGGCCTCCAGCAACTGGGGTTCGTACTCGCTGGCGTGAGCCATGGCCATCGGGATGCTGTGGGCGGTA
>DATIOP010000155.1:0-8543 GCA_035472975.1 Gemmatimonadales bacterium | reverse complement strand
GTCGGCCTTCTGATGCAGCTCCGCGACGTGCGACTGCCATTTGTCCTTCATGTCCTGCCAGCCGGTGGCGGCCTCGGTCTGGGTCTGTGCCGCCTTTTCCTTAATGTCCTCGGCCTGTTGCTCGGCCTTGGTTTGCGCCTGCTCCACTTGGGCCTGCAGCTCATCGCGGGTTGTGCTCGTGGCGGCCTTGATCTTGGCCTGGGCCTCGTTGACCCTCTCCGTGAGCTGGCTGAAATCGGCGTTGGTGGTCGTGTGATGTCACCTTCTTTTGACGACCTCTGGGACTTCCTCAAGCTGCCAGGAGGGCTTTACACGCCTGCCGCGGTCACCGGATGGTCCCCAACTCGGTCGCGCATCTATCCCACGTCGCGCGGATCGAAGCGGCATCAACCCGATGGGGTGAAACGATTGAGGCAGGCTCCCACTCGCCGGGAGGCCGGTCTTGCATGTCCTGCGCAGCCGGATCTCACGGCCCGTCAGCGGGTCGATCCCGGCGTATACCTTCACGCACCAGGACCCGCTGGGGAGTCGCTCTATGTGTCCGGCCGATCCTCTAACCATGACAATGGCGGTACAACGGACCACCGGCATCGGTCCACGGATTAAGCCGGATTGGTAGTTAAACTGCAGGTGGGGCGGGTGGGACTCGAACCCACGACCGGCGGATTATGAGAAGCACGGCACGACGCTCCGGACGCTCTACCTGCACGGATACCTACAGAGCCGCGCCACCGATAACGCTAATTGCACGGATTGCACGGATGACCCGGTCCACGCCCGACCATGGCGATCACCGGGATCCGACTACAGAACGTTACCGCCGATAGGGCTCATGGCAGGCGAGCGACGTGGTCGATCTAGACTACCTGCCGTTCTTCGTCGATCGTGTAGAAGACGCGGTATCTTCCGGCCCGCAGGCGCCGCAGATCTGGCGACCCGTATGGGAACGACTCCGGTGGCCGCGGCTCATCAGCGAGCTGGCCGACGGTATCCCAGAGCGCAGCGACACCGACATGATCGTCGCGGAGAAAGCCCGCCATCTGGTCCAGGGCTTGAATCTCCCAGTTGACCTGATAGCTCACCGGGACGGCAGGCCCAGGCGGCGGCCCGCTTCCTCATGCGACACGTAGCGGACCCCCCCGGCCTCACTGCGGGCCAGGTACCCGGCCCGAGCAGCGTCGAACTCCTCGTTGACCTGCTGCTCTTGCATCGCCTGGCGCAGCTGCCGGTACTCCTCGATGGGCACGACCACCGCCATCACCTGGCCACCATGGCTCATCACGTCGTGGGTGTCACCGGCGGGCAGTTCGCTCATAACAGTCATGGTAACGAAGCGGACCCATGGCCTGACGTACAATGGGGTCGTAGTCCACGTAGACGATCCGCGACTCTGGCGCGACGCGCTGGGCGATCTGGTGGGTGTTGTCCGCCACGGGCAGGCCGGTGCCGATGTCGAGGAACTGGCGGACGCCGTGCTCGCCCGCGAGCCGCTGCACCGCCTCGACCAGGAACAGCCGCGCGGCCCGGGCGATCAGCGGCATGGTCGGCATGACTTCCAGGACCCGTTCGGCGGCCACGCGGTCGGCGGCGAAGTTATCCTTGCCGCCGAGCCAGTAGTTCCACATCCGGGCCGGGGGCGGCACGCTGGGGTCGAAGGCAGGAAGGCCGTTATCGCCGGGGATCACGAGGATTCAGCCTAAACCGCGACGATCCTGGGCACGATCCGGAGTCCGGCGGCGGTGGCGCCCGACGGCGCGCCGCACATGTGACAGGATGTCGCGGTGGACCCGGTTGATCAGTGGACTGACTTATTTGTCGCTTCAGCTGGTCGGGCTGTCCCCCGCGGCGACGTTGCGTCGGCTCCTAGTAAGATACTCAGTATGCACAGCATACAGCGTCGGGACACGACCAGAGCCGGGCGCCGGCGTACGCGACGGGACTTCGCGCGCGCAACAGAGAAGCGCCCCGGCCCGTACATGGATGCCCGGCGCGCTAGCCACTGCGAACGCGGAGGGCCTGTACCGGAAGCGAATTTTCGGGCATTCCATATCTAATGCACCAGCATACTGTGCATACGAACTGTTACGCTGCCTGCGCGATCCCGTTGCGTGGTGGAAGGAATGCCCCATGATCAGAGCGATCCGCCGGTTCCCGGTTCTGGCCCTGAGTTGCCTGCTCGCTGGTGTGACGCTCGCCGCGTGCACCCAGTCCAGTACTGGACAGCAAGCGAGCCAGTCTCATACGGGTGGCGTGGTAACGGCTGCGATCAGCACTGACCCGCCGTCGCTTGATCCGGCCAAGGGCTTCGATTCGACATCGTGGTCGTTCATCCACGCGACGTTCGTCAGCCTGCTGACGTTCAACAACTCGAACGACGTCGTGCCCTGGGGAGCTGCGGCGATGCCCACCGTGAGCGATCAGGGCCTGGCCTACACTTTCAAGCTCAGGCCGGGCCTGAAGTTCACCGATGGGGAACCGGTGACCGCGCAGGCATACGCGGACGCGATAGAGCGCATCCTAAATCCGGCGACGAAGTCCCAGCTCCAAGCGTTCTACTTGATCATTAACGGCGCGGACGCCTATGTAAGCGGCAAGGCCAAAGATGTCAGCGGCATCGAGGTGTCTGGGCCGGACACGATTAAGTTCACATTGACAAAGCCGGACCGGACGTTCCTGGACGTCATGGCCATACCGAACGCATCCGCGGTGCCGCCGAAGCTCATAGCCAAGGATTCAGCAGGGTTCGGACTCAAGCCGGTCGGCGACGGCCCGTATACAGTGCAGAGCTACACGGTTGGTCGCCAACTGACGCTGGTCCGCAATCCCAACTACTTTGACGCCAAGTCTGTGTCCGTACAGAAGATCTCGATCACGATCGGACTGGCGCCGCAGACAGAGCTTCTTCGAGTCCAGAACGGTACGACCGACGTCATGATGGACAACCTCGACGCGCCGTCCTACCTCGCAGTGGGCAACAATCCCAAGTACTCGACGTACCTGCACCATTTCACGGCGATCGCCGACAACTACGTCGCGCTGAACATGCAAAAGGCGCCCTTCAACAACACGCTCATCCGGGAAGCGGCTGCCTACGCGGTCGACAATTCTCAGGTCCTCAAGTCGATTGCAGGAATGGGCTCGACCCTCACTCAGATCCTAGCGCCGGGGATGCCGGGATTCGATCCGTCCGTCAAGCCGATTAAATACGATCCAGGAATGGCTAAGACCCTATTGAGCCAGGCCGGTCACAAGAATGGCGCCGGATTGCCTACTCTCACGTTCGCCGTCGCGAACGGCGGCTTCACTGCCGGCGCGAACGTTGCCCAGGTCGTGCAACAAGACCTTCAGCAGGTCGGCTTCAAAGTGCAGCTCAAGGTGATGGATTCGGGCGCGTTCCTGTCGTCCATCGGCCAGTACCCGCTGACCATGGGCATCTATGGAATCGACTACCCGGACCCATACGACCTGATCGCGAGCCAGTTCGCCTGTGCCCAGATCGCAGCAGGTAACAACTGGCAGTTCTACTGCAACCATGCGGTCGACCAGACGCTGAGCTCCTCGCTCGCGTTGTCGCTGCCTGCAGCGATTCCGGTCTATCGTCAGCTGCAGAGCCAGATACTCTCGGCTTTCCCGTGGATTCCCTTGTATTACCAGACGCTGTACTACTTCGTGAACCCGAAGCTGTCGGGCTTCGGCGCCAACGCGTTGTATCCATTTCTGTTCGCGAACTGGCGCATCTGAGAATCAGCCAGCGCACGCGGCAGCAACTGGCCATCTATTCGAGGGGGGCATCGAGTGAGCGCAAGCCCCCGCACGGAACGGATAGGTAGCACCGCGCCGGGCCGTGCGCACCCGGGCTGTCCCGACAGGCCTCTGCAATGTCGTTGACCGGGGCCGCAGTCCCCGCCCCTGATGGGACCCCGTCCACACCGACCCGCCGCGCCGAGGCACGCCCCGTTCGTGAAGCTCTGCGAGAGGTGGCGACTCGGCCGGCCGGTGTCGTCGGGATGGTCCTGACATGCATCGTCGTCGTCGCGGCAATATTTGCGCCGGTCATCGCACCTCATTCGCCCCTGTATCAGTTCCCAGACGGGCTGCGCGCGAACGGGTCCCCGGTGGGCCCCAATGCGACTTTTCTGCTCGGCGCGGACGCGCTCGGCCGTGACGAATTCAGTCGGCTGCTCTGGGGCCTGCGCGAGACGCTTGCGGTCTCGGTCACGGCGAATATCATCGCTGCAGTCATCGGTGTCGCCGTGGGATGCCTGGCGGGGTATTACGGCGGGTGGCTCGATGCGGTCCTGATGCGCATCACCGAAGTTCTGATCGCGATACCTGCCATCTTGCTCGCGGCCTTTCTGGCGATCGTCATCCGGCCGTCGCTTGCCACCCTCATCCTGATTGTAGGGGGGGTGAGCTGGTTCTATCTCGCAAAAATCGTCCGAGCCGAGGTGCTGTCGATCCGGCAACGGGAGTTCGTTAGCGCAGCAAAATTGTACGGTGCCGGCAGCGGAACAATCATCTTCATTCATGTACTTCGTCAGGTATGGTCGCTCGTTATCGTATACACGACCCTTCAGCTCGCGGACACAGCCACATTCGTATCGGCGATGTCCTTCGTGGGAGTCGGTATTCAGCCGCCGACCCCTTCGCTGGGCGACATGATCGCAGACGGCAGCCATTACCTAGAAAGCATCCCCAGGCTCGCAATCGTACCGGGCGTCGCTCTTGGGCTGGTGGTCCTCGGGTTCAATCTGCTCGGCGATAGCCTGCACGACGCGATGGAAAAGCATGCATAAGACCAAAAGGCACCCAGTCACATGACCCGGTTCATTATCCGCAGATTGATCGGTGGAGTTGCGGTGATCTGGGGAATTGTGACCCTGGTATTCATAATCGGCGACGCGCTTCCAATCAATCCGGCCCGCATTATCGCGGGCCCAAACGCGCCCGCCTCCGTGGTCCGCAGCATCTACAACCAGCTCGGCCTGAACCGTCCGCTACCCCAACGCTATCTCAGCTACCTGTGGCAACTCCTCCACGGCGATCTAGGTCAGTCCTATGCGACGAACCAGAACGTGTCGCAAGCCCTCATGCAACGCCTGCCGTTCACACTTGAATTGGTGACGCTCAGTGTCATCGGAGAGCTCTTGATCGGCGTGAGCCTGGCCATGATCGCGGCAGCGCACCGCCGGTCGTTCTGGGACGGCGCCGCAAGCGTCACCGCCTTGTCGGGCCTGATGCTTCCCAGCTTCTGGCTCGCCCTTGTGCTGCTCTACATACTAGGGTACCGCTGGCCCATATTCCCGCTCGGCGGGGTCAGCTCACCGAGTTGGGTGGTGCTTCCCGCGTTCACGCTGGCGTTCACCGGAGCCGCCTATTACACCCGCATTGGACGAGCGAGCCTCATCGAGGAACTAAGTAAGGATTATGTCCGGACCGCGCGGTCCAAAGGCCTGAAGCCATCACATGTCCTGTACAAGCACGCCCTGCGTAACGCGCTACGCCCCATCGTGACGATGGCTGGACTGGACTTTGCGACACTCATGGGCGGCGTCCTCGTTATCGAGCAGGTATTCGGCATACCCGGACTCGGGACGCTGGCATGGACCGCAGTGCTGCAGAACGACTTGCCGATGCTCGAAGGCGTCATCATCGTTATCGGTGTTGTAATCGTGATCATGACCATTCTTACCGATTTCGTCTACGCCTGGCTGGATCCGCGCGTAATCGTCAGGAACACCGGATGACAAGGACTGCTATCAGCGGTCCGTACCGCGTGATGCGAAAGGAGCGTGAGTGGTCGGGAACGTTGCGGCCGGCGACACGGCGCTGCTGCAGGTAAACGACCTGCATACCGACATTACGACGCGGCAGGGCGTGGTGCACGCAGTCAGTGGTGTGTCGCTGTGCATTGACGCTGGAGAGACCGTCGGGCTGGTCGGCGAGTCGGGCTGCGGCAAGACGATGACAGCCATGTCGCTCGTTCGCCTGCTGCCCGGAGGCGCCGGGATCACTTCCGGCTCCATCAAGCTGGACGGCCGAGACCTGGTGCCGCTGGCGGACAGTCAGATCAGGTCCCTGCGCGGAAGCCAGATTAGTGTCGTGTTTCAGGATCCGATGACAAGCCTCAATCCCACGATGGCAATCGGGCACCAGATCAGCGAGTCCTTCCGCCTGCACCGCAGTGCATCGCGGCGGCAAGCCAGATCCCGGGCATTGGAAGTTCTCGGGCTTGTCGGGATGCCCCGTCCTTCGGAGCGCCTCGGCGAATACCCTCATCAGCTGTCGGGAGGGATGCGTCAACGGGCGATGATCGCGCTAGCCCTCGTCTGTGAGCCGAAGCTGCTCATTGCCGATGAGCCGACGACGGCGTTGGACGCAACAATCCAAGCGCAGATACTCGAACTCCTGGACAACCTGCGGCAGCGCCTGGGAATGGGCATGCTCCTAGTGACTCATGACATGGGTGTCATCGCCGGGCACGCCGACCGCGTCCTGGTCATGTACGCGGGCAAGATCGTAGAGTCCGCGCCAACAGAGGGCATCTTCGCGGACCCCAGACACCGCTATACCGAGGCCTTGCTGAAGTCAGTCCCCAGCCTGGACCAGGACCGATCGCGACGCCTTAGCACGATCCCGGGCACACCTCCCGACCTCAGCCACCCACTGCGGGGGTGCTCATTTGCCCCCAGGTGCTCATTCGCAACTGACCAGTGCAACGAAAGCGAACCGATTCTCGACGGGGAAACCGAGGCTCACCGCTACGCCTGCTACCACCCGCGCTCGACCACGGCGGCCTCCGTCACTGAGCCTGCCAGTCACAAGGCTGGCCGGTCTCAGCGCCCCACAACGCTCGCCCGAGAGAGCCCCCCGATCTTGTCACTAGCCAGCGTTAGTCGGAGGTACCCAGTTGGCGCTGGCGTGTTCCGGCGTGGCAGCGAGTCAATCAAGGCGGTATCGGATGTCTCCCTCACCGTCGCGCAGGGGGAAACCTTCGGGCTGGTCGGTGAGTCAGGCTGCGGCAAGAGCACGCTGGGCCGGCTCATAGTCGCGCTGGAACGCCCCGACGAGGGCTCCGTGCTGATCAACGGTACAGCCTTCGATGCCCTCTCCAAGCCGCAGCAACGTCAAAGACGCCGCGACGTGCAGCTCGTCTTTCAGGACTCCTACAGCGCCATGAACCCGAAGATGCGAATCGGCTCGATCATGCGGGACCCGCTACGCGTCCAGAGAGTGGGATCAGCCGCCGAGCAGAGGGCGCGAGTGACCGCATTGCTCGACAGTGTCGGCCTGCCGCAACGTGTCACGGACCGTTTCCCGCACGAGCTATCCGGCGGGCAACGGCAACGGGTTGGCTTCGCCCGCGCCCTTACACTGAGCCCCAAGCTCATAGTGGCCGACGAACCAGTCTCGGCGCTCGATGTTTCGGTACAGGCGCAGATCATCAACCTGATGCAGTCGCTCCAATCGGAGTTCAACCTCACCTATGTGATCGTGTCTCATGATCTCTCGGTTGTCAGGTATGTGGCGGATCGTATCGGCGTGATGTATCTCGGTCGGCTTGTTGAAATCGGCCCGTCCGATGCCGTTTACAAGCACCCCGCGCACCCGTACACAGCGGGGCTGCTGGAGTCGATCCCGATTCCCAGGCTCCAGCAGGGGAACGCCAAGCAAGGCAGCGCCATCCGTGGCGAACTACCGTCGGCAATTCATCCGCCGTCGGGGTGCCCATTCCGTACCCGCTGCCCGCGCGCCCAGGACCGTTGTGCCAACGAGGCGCCAATTCTGCGCGGCTTTAGCTCTGGACACTCGGCAGCATGCCATTTCCCCCTGATTCCGGTAGGGGCGAGCGCGGATGATATAGGGAGAACAATCTGAACCCTTCACTTCCAAGATCGTTGACATAGGAAATCGCAGGTCAGCACGGTGGAGCGGCTCACAACGGGGAGTTTAAATAGTCCACAGGCCCCGTCGAGCACGGAGGCTCAGCTAAGCGAGACTGGGACTGTAGCTGGGCCGCACAGGAGGTATGACATGGCGCAGGCAGCAAGGCGAAACTGGAAGGGCGAGACGCAGCTTCGCTATCAGCAAGTCTATCAATACGTTGTTGACCTCATCGCTGAGCACGACCTGCAGGCCGGTGACAAGCTCCCAAGCGCTTCAGACCTGACTGCGCGCACAGGCGTCAGCATGATTTCGGTGCGCAGGGCTCTTACCGAATTGGAAAATGAGGGGGTAATATACCGCCACCAAGGGGTCGGCACGTTTGTGGCAAGTGGCAGAATCCTAACAGCGCCGAATCGGACCGGTGAACTTCTGAGTTCACTCGTTGGCACCAAGACTCGCCTGAAGGTGCGTAACGATCTGCTCAGCTTCGTTGTGGGTGCTGCCAGCAAGAAGATCGCCGCCGCGCTGTCAGTCAAACCCGGCGAGCCGGTATGGGAGGTTCGACGCCTACGCCACGTGGGCGCGGCAGCGCTCATCTTGGAGCGCGCAGTCCTGCCAGTTGCCCTGGTACCCGTCCTGGATGAGGCCTACCTGAA
>DATIOP010000154.1:0-3825 GCA_035472975.1 Gemmatimonadales bacterium | reverse complement strand
CCACCGGCCGTCATCGCAGCCTTTCGCGACCGCATCATCAACATTCACCCTGCGCTGCTACCGTCGTTCGGTGGACCAGGCATGTACGGCCTGAGGGTGCACCAGGCGGTGCTGGCGAGCGGGGCCAAGGTTTCGGGTTGTACGGTCCACCTGGTGGACGAGGAATACGATCGGGGACCGATCCTGGCCCAGAGTCGGGTCCCGGTTCTCCCGGGAGACACCGCGGAAACGCTCGCCGCGCGGGTGCTCGAAGCAGAACATCAATTGTTGCCGGTTGTAGTCCGGGCCGCCGCGGAGGCAGGCCGCCCGATCCCACTCCCTCAGCCCGTGGAGTCGAATCCGTGATGGAGCCCTCGTGCCGCGCGCGTTGATCTCGGTCAGTGACAAGCGCGGCATCCTGCCGTTCGCGCAGGGCCTGGTTAACCTCGGCTGGGACATCATTTCCACCGGCGGAACTCACGCGGCGCTCAAGGCGGGCGGGGTGCCGGTGCAACCGGTAGACAAGATCACCGGCTTCCCCGAGATCCTCGATGGCCGGGTCAAGACGCTGCACCCGGCGATCCATGCCGGGCTTCTCGCGCGGCGCGACATGACCGAGCACACCGCGGCGCTCAAGACCCATGGCATTACCCCGATCGATCTCATCGCCGTCAATCTCTATCCCTTCCGGGAGACGGTCGCCAAGCCGCAGGTGAGCTTCGAGGACGCCATCGAGAACATCGACGTGGGCGGGCCTGCGATGCTCCGCTCCGCGGCCAAGAACCACGAATCCGTCATAGTCGTGGTGGACCCCACCGACTACGGGCGGGTGCTCGACCTTCTCCGTCACGGCGAGGTGCCGCGCGCCGTGCGCCAGGAATTCGCGGCCAAGGTCTTCAGCCACACCGCCGACTACGACGGAGCGATCGCCCGCTACCTCACGCCGCGCGAAGATGGGATGCCGCACCGGATCGGCTGGTCGTTCGAGCGGCTGATGAGTCTCCGGTACGGCGAGAATCCGACCCAGCGCGCTGCGCTCTACGTCGATGAGGAGCCGCGCGGCCTGCGGGATCTGAAACAGCGTCAAGGAAAGGAACTCTCCTTTAATAACATTCTCGACCTCGACGCGGCGATGTGGACCGCTTCGTTGTGGCAGAACGTGCCGGCCTGCGCGATCATCAAGCATACGACGCCCTGCGGCATCGCCATCGCCGGGACGGCCGAGGACGCATTCAGGAAGGCATTGTCATCGGACCCGCAGTCGGCGTTTGGCGGGGTGGTGGCATTCAATACGGTGGTGGACCGGGACACGGCCCTCGCGATCACCAGTCTCTTCATTGAGGTCGTCGTGGCGCCCTCGTTCCATGACGAGGCCCTCGCCGTGTTCGCGGCCAAGCCGAACCTGCGCGCCGTGGAGCTGCCGGTCGTGCGGGGAACCGCGGGGCTCGATTTCAAGCGGGTCCGAGGCGGCATGCTGTTGCAGGACCGTTTCGTGTTCGAGCCGGTCGAAGCCGAGTGGAAATTCCCCACCGCCCGCCGTCCCACCGAGGCGGAACTGGTGGATCTGCGCTTTGCCTGGGCCGCAGTGTCGGCGGTCAAGTCCAACGCGGTGCTGCTGGCCAGGAACGAGACGACGATCGGGATCGGCGCCGGACAGATGAGCCGGGTGGACAGCTCCTTCCTCGCGGTGCACAAGGCTCGGCAACAGGGTCACGACCCGCGCGGCACCGTCCTGGCATCGGATGCGTTCTTTCCCTTCGCCGACGGTGTCGATGAGGCGGCGTCGGCTGGCGTCACTGCCATCATCCAGCCGGGCGGTTCGGTGCGGGACGCGGAAGTCATCGCCGCGGCCGACAAGCACGGCATGGCGATGGTGCTGACCGGACGCCGACAATTCAGACACTAAACAGCGTGAGAGGTGAGAAGTAAGAAGTGAGAGGGCCTCCCTCCCACCCCTTCTCACGTCTCACGTCTCACGTCTCACGATAGACGATGACTAACGCGCACACCGAAACCCGGGAACCACCTCCCTATCTCTTCGCGGCCTTGGCCGCGCTGGTGGTCTTACTCATCTACGTGGCCACGCTGGCCCCAACCACCGCGTTCTGGGACACCTCGGAATACATCGCGGCCGCGTATGTGCTCGGCATCCCGCACCCCCCGGGGAATCCGCTCTTCGTCGTGCTGGCTCACACCTTCGGGGCTCTGCCGCTGAGCGAGTCGTACGCGGCCCGCATCAATCTCTTCGCGGCACTCACCAGCGCGCTCTCGGCGGGACTCTGGTTCCTGGTGGCCGATAGGTGGATGCGGGAAGTGGTGCCGATCCGCTGGGCGCGACTGGCCGCGGCGTTCGCCGGCGTGCTGGTGAGTGCGACCATGTGGACGGTGTGGAACCAGTCCACGGTGAACGAGAAGGTGTACACCGTTTCGCTCCTCTCCACGGCACTGGTCATGTGGCTGGGCGTGCATTGGGCCGACGACGCGCCGGGCTCCCACCGGGACCGCTGGCTGGTGTTGATCGCCTACATCATCGCGCTGAGTTCCTGCAATCACATGATGGGTGTTCTCGCGGGACCGGCCGTCGCGGTCTACGTGCTGCTCACCGATCCGGGGATGGTCCTGCGGCCGTGGGTACTGGCGATGGGCCTCACGCTGGCCCTCGCGGTCTCGGGCAAATGGAGCGTGATCCACGACGGGCCGATCGAGCAACAGATCGCCGTGCTCGGCATGATCGCGGCCGTGCTGGCCTACACCGCGTGGCGGGACGCCGGAGAGTTCAAGCGGCCGATTCTCTATCTCTCGGTCCTCGCGGTCATCATCGGGATCTCGCTCAACTACTTCTTCCTGCCTATTCGGGGCGCCCAGTTCCCGCCGATCAACGAGGGCGAACCGACCACCTGGACCGCGCTCAACGAGGTGCTCAACCGAGCGCAGTACGGGAAGCCTTCCGTGTTCATCCGGCAGGCGGACTTCCTGTCGCAGATCAAGAACTACTTCCAGTACCTCAATTGGCAGTTCGCGCGGGACTGGGGCAGAGCGGCCGGAATCGCCACGGGAGTCTTTACCGCCACCGGCCTGTTGGGCGCGGTCTCCCTGTGGCAGCGAGACCGCCGAGCCTTCTGGGCATCCACGGCGCTGATGTTCACGCTGACGGGTCTCCTGATCTTCTACCTCAACTTCAAGTACGGGTTCTCCATCCCGGTCGATCCGTCCAGGGGCGAGGTCGCACGGGAAGTCCGCGAGCGCGACTACTTCTTCGTGGTCTCCTTTGCCGGGTTTGGACTCTGGGTTGCCGTGGGGATCGGTGCGTTGATGCGGGGAGTGGCGGATTTCTTCCGCGACCGGGTTCCGGAGAAACAGAGCTGGGCCTACTCCACCCCCGTCCTTCTGCTCGGCATCATCCCCCTTCTGGGGAATCACATCACGGCGAGTCGGGCCCACGAAACCGCCGCGCGCGACTTCGCGAGCGACCTGCTCCAGTCGGTCGAGCCCTACGGCATCCTGATCACGGCGGGAGACAACGACACCTTCCCGCTCTGGTTCGCCCAGGAAGTGGAAGGGATCCGGCCCGACGTTACCCTGGCCAACCTTTCGCTGATGAACACCCGCTGGCACCTGCGCCAGCTCAAGCGACGGGTGACTCCGGAATTCGATCCGGCCAAGGCCGCCGAGCTGTGGAAGAACGGCACATGGGTGCGCCCCACCGAGCCGGTGTTTCGTCTCACCGAGGGCCAACTCGATAGCCTGCCCGAGCTGCAACAGGTTCCCAAGAACGGCGGTATTCGGTTCGACAGCCTGGAGATCGCCTTCGGCTCCGAGTATCTCCAGCTCTCCGACCTGGCGACG
>DATIOP010000153.1:0-2792 GCA_035472975.1 Gemmatimonadales bacterium | reverse complement strand
GGGCACATTACGAAGCAGTAGGCCTTGGCGCCGACTACGTCGACCAATTCATCCGCTAAGAGGCCTCCTCTCCCCTCGGGGGCCGGACCGCGATTCCCGGAATCGCCACCAACCGGCCGCAACCCGGGGCCGAGTCCGGTGCTGCTCCTGCGGCCACTTCAGCCAGGAGCGGCACCGGGCGGCATCCAGATACACCAATGACGCTGTCAACCTGCCCCGGCGCTGTTCGGCGCCGACGGACCAGCCGTTACCACCGACTGCGGAACTTCGAAGGAGAAGAACCGATGAACAAATTCGTACAGGGTTGACCGTGAAAGCCCTTAGAAAACAAAGCACCTCACCGAAAGACGTGCGGGTGCAGGAGCATCCCAAGCCCGACCCGGCTCCCGGCGAGCTCCTTGTCCAGACACTGGCCTGCGGCCTCTGCGGCAGCGATGTGCATGCGTGGCGTCAGGATACGGGTTACGAATGGGTGCATTGCCCGGTGACACTGGGTCATGAAGCGGTCGGCGTCGTTGTAGGTATCGGAGCGGGAACGGACAGCCAGTGGATCGGTCAACGCATTGTGCCCATTGCCATCGACGGCTGCGGATCCTGCGATCTGTGCCGTCGTGGAACTCGTCAACTTTGCCTGGATCGAACCGTGCTGGGGCTTTCATTTGACGGAGCCGCCGCAGATCTCTTCTCCATCCCTGAATACCGCGCCGTGCCGGTGGACAAAGATCTGCCCGCTGCGGTTCTCGCCCTCACGGAGCCGCTGTCCGTGGCCCTGCGCGCGGTGACACGCCTGGAGCAATCAATACCGGCCCAGGCCCGTGTCATGGTCAGCGGTCCCGGGCCGATAGGCCTCATGGCCGCGTTACTCCTGAACCAGCGCGGGCATCGGGTTACGCTTCTCGGCGCAGCACGCGACGAACAGCAGCGCCTGCCTCTGGCCCGTTTACTTGGTCTAGATACCATCCTGGCAGAGGATGTGACCCCGGGAGGGTTGCACGGTTGGCTGGAAGCATCGGGCGCGGCCCAGGCATTGTCATCTGCGGTGGCAAGTGTTGGCCCGGGTGGAACCATCGTCGTCGCCGGACTGTTCCCGTCGATCCCGGCAGTGGACATCAATGTGCTGGCCAGGAACGAGATTCAACTTGTCGGGAGCTACGGCTCAGTCGCCCTCGACTACCGTAACGCGCTGGCAGCGCTGGAGGCAGCGCCTGACATGTGGGCGTCACTGGTGACTACCTTCCCGCTGACCGAGGGCACTCGCGCACTCCAAGCGGCAGCCGACGCCGAAGCCGTCAAGGTCGTGCTCCTTCCCTAAGGCGCCTGCAGGTCAACGCTGACCGTAACCAGAAGCCATCATCAAGCATCGTGACACATCCAACGGAGACCCCCATGGTTAACGCACACACCCAGACGTCCGTCGCCGTCGCACGGACGCCCATCCGCAAGGTCGTATTTGCCAGCCTTATCGGAACGGCCATCGAATGGTATGACTTCTTTCTCTACGGATCAGCCGCAGCGCTGGTCTTCGGAGCGGTATTCTTTCCCAGCCAGGACCCGGCAACCGGAGTGCTTCTGGCCTTCGGCACCTACGCTGTCGGCTTTGTCGCGCGGCCGCTGGGCGGCATCATCTTCGGTCACTTCGGAGATCGCGTAAGCCGCAAGAAGATGCTCGTCATCAGCCTGGTGCTCATGGGTGCGGCCACGTTCGCCATTGGCCTGCTGCCCACCTACGCCATGATCGGAGTTGCCGCTCCACTGCTTCTCGTCTTCTGCCGCTTGCTCCAAGGCTTCGCAGTGGGCGGTGAATGGGGCGGAGCTGTCCTCATGGCCGCCGAACACGGCGATGACCGGCACCGTGGATTCTGGTCCTCCTGGGTCCAGGCCGGCGTACCCCTGGGCAACCTGATCGCCGCAGTCGTGCTGTGGGTGCTGGCCGCAGTGCAGTCAGACAGCGATTTCTTGGCGTGGGGCTGGCGCGTCCCCTTCCTCCTGAGCGCCCTGCTGGTGCTTGTCGGGCTCTGGGTTCGCCTGAGTATCGAGGAGTCCCCCGTCTTTGCCGAAGCCAAGAAGGCAGCATCCATGCGCGAGAAGACCAAGGCCCCAATCTTCGAGGTCCTGCGCAAATACCCGCGTGAGGTTGCCATCGCCATGGGCATGCGCCTGGCCGAAAACATCGCCTACTACATTTTCAGCATTGTCGTCATCACCTACATGGTCACGTATCTGGGCATGCGCAAGGATGTCGCCATAGCCGGCGTGCTGATCGGCTCTGTGGCCCAGTTCGTGCTCACTCCGATCATCGGATCCCTGTCCGACCGCGTAGGCCGCCGGCCCCTTTACCTGGCCGGAGCGGCAGGCACGGGTCTTTGGGGCTTTGTCTTCTTCCCGCTCATCAACACCCGTAACGACGGACTTATTATCCTTGCCATTGTCGTCGGCCTCGTCTGCACCACGTTCATGTACGCTCCCCAGGCAGCGTTCTTCTCTGAACTGTTCGGCACCAGCGTCCGCTACAGCGGCGCCTCCCTCGGCTACCAGCTGGCATCGGTCTTCGCCGGCGGACTGGCACCTCTCATCTCCATCGCCATTCTCGGCAGCGTGGACCAGAAAAACACCCTCGGTGTCAGCATCTACCTCGGCACAGCGGCAACAATCACCTTTATTGCAGCACTTGTGGCAAAGGAAACCGCCAAATCATCACTGCGGCACGACCGCGTACTCGAACCGGAGACCACGAAATGAAGCCCGCCGGACCCGGTTCAGCAATGGGGAACACTGCAACCCTTGCGGCCGGA
>DATIOP010000152.1:0-3955 GCA_035472975.1 Gemmatimonadales bacterium | reverse complement strand
GACACCGGCGGTGGACCAGGCCGTCAGCAATCTTCCGTGAATGGCGCCCACAAACTGGGTCCCGAAGATGTCCGACAAATAGGCGGGGATGGTGGCGAAGCCGCCGCCATACATCGTGATGATCACGCAGAAGATCGCCACAAAGAGAGCGACACTGCCGATCCGGCCCGCATGCGGTACCAGTGAGTAGAGCACGATCCCAAGGGCGAAGAAAATGAAGTAGGTCGGCTTCCGCCCGATCTTGTCGGAAAGCGACGCCCACCCGATCCGTCCCCCGATGTTGAACAGGCTCAGGAGTCCCACGAAGCCCGCCGCGGCAGAGGCCGAAACTTTGTCCTTGAAGACCTCCTGGATCATGGGCGATGCCTGTTCCAGGACGCCGATGCCGGCGCTCACGTTGGTGCACAGGACCAGCCAGAGGAATATGAAGGGCACCGTTTTCCAGGCCACGTCCACGTGAACGTGACGGCGGGTGACCATGCTGACGTTCGTCGCCGGTGGCGTCCACCCCGCAGGTTTCCAGTCATTGGGCGGAATCCGGTAACCGAACGCGCCGCACATCATCGTCACGAAGTAGATGAGACCCATCGTGACGAAGGTCTCCCAGACACCGACCGAGGTTGGCGTGGCGTAGTGCTTCATCAGGATGTCGGCCAGAGGTGCCCCGATCATGGCACCGCCTCCGAATCCCATGATCGCCAAGCCGGTTGCCATGCCGCGGCGGTCCGGAAACCACTTGATGAGGGTGGAAACCGGTGAGATGTATCCCAGGCCGAGCCCGCAGCCACCAATCACCCCATTGCCGAGATACAAAAGCCAAAGCTGGTGGGTGTGGACGCCAATTGCGGAAATCAGGTACCCTCCGCCCCAGCAGAAGGCGGCCGCGACGCCCGCCTTGCGTGGGCCTACCCGCTCGAGCCAGCGTCCGAACACCGCCGCTGACAGGCCCAGGAACACAATGAAAATCGTGAACACGAGGGCGATTTGCGTCTGCGTCCAGTCGCCCGGGCCGGATTGGGTGATGCCGAGGGCACGGGTGAGGGGAAGTTTGAAGACGCTGTAGGCGTAGGCTTGGCCGATCGAGAGATGGATCGCGAGCGCCGCCGGCGGAACCAGCCACCGATTGAACCCTGGCTTCGCGACAATACGTTCCTTGTCGAGCAGGCCGGACATCAGCGACTCCTGATGCGGGACGGGTACATCCGGGAGGAACCGGCGTACATTACCGCGAGCCAGAGAAAAATGCCAACCGACCAGATCCGTTCGATTTCCTCGATCACGCGAGCTGGACTCAGCAGCCTCATGCTGGTCCTGGCGGCCATGGGCACTTTGTCCGCCCAGCAGACCGGCGCGCTTCCCCAGTGGATGACCGCAGATTCGGCGAATCGAACGGTCTCTTTGGAGCTCAGGGTGGATGGAGCTGCGGGCTCGCCAGCAACTATCGCGGGCTACCGCCAGGGAGGCGTGCAGGTCGTCGTTCCGCTGGGCTGGACGGTTCGCTGGCGATGGATCAACGGGGACAGCACCGCGGCGCATAGCCTGGTGGTGATGGCGGAGCGGGAGAAGCTGCCGGCTGAAGGCGGCAGCCCGGTGTTCGACAACGCGATGAGCCGAAATGTCGTCCGTGGTCTAGGCCCCGGGAAAACCGACGAGACCACGTTCACTGCGGATCAGGCGGGGTGGTACTGGCTGCTCTGCGGCGTCCCGGGCCACGCGCTGGGCGGAGAATGGATTGGTCTGAAGGTGGACAGAGAGGCCAAGACGCCGGGGATTGCAGAGAAGGGTAGGGATTAGGGCGTCCTAAGCAGCTCTTCCACCTCCGCCCGCATCTCCCTCACCAGCTTGGCGTGCTGCTCCGGCAGGGCGGGGCCATAGAAACCCGCGTGAATCCGACGGACTCGACCCGTGCGGTCGAGAAAGATCGTGGTGGGAAACGCCGTGAAGTTGGTGAGCTGTGGCAGGGTGGCTGCGGCGGCCTCGGTGTCGTTGGTGCCCGCCCGCAACAGGATGAACGGGATGTGGTAGTTGTCCCGGTACAGTCGCAGTTGGTGATTGTCGGTGGCGCTGTCACCGCTTACCTCATAGGCCAGTCCCACAATCTCCAGGCCGCGGGCGTGGTAGTCCTTGTACAGCTGTACCAGGGCGGGCGCCGCGTCGTGGCAGGTCGGGCACCAGGTCCCGAACACGTCGATCACGACCACCTTGCCCTGGAGTCGCGGATCGGCCTCGGTGATCTGCCGGCCTTCGAGATCGGGGAAGCTGAAGCGGAACGGCGCCGTGTCCGCCGTCGTGATCTCACTGGGCGATTTGAGATGGGGAGCTCCGGTGCTCCGGACGGCGATGAAGCGGGTCTGGGTTCGGAGGCCCGCGTGGAAGACACCGCGCAGGGTATCCCCCTTGAGCTGCCCAGTCAGCATGTAGACGTAGGATCCGTCAAAGTGAGAGATCGAAAAACTGTCCGCCTGCGCATGTCCCCAGAAGAGACCGTAGTCGCCCGTGTTGGAGATGATGGTTCCCGCGAGGCCCGCCTGACCATTGCGGAGCTCGATGACGCGAGGGCTCGCGTCGAAATCGGTCAGGAACTGCGCATCCCAGCGACCCGTCAGCCCCACGGGACGTTTCTCCACTGGCCAACGCCCGCGTGCCGCGCGAAAAGGAATGGTGCGGGGCCCTCGCCGTCCGACGTTGTGGTACTCGCCGACCAGGGAATCCCCTCTGCCCACCGCGGCAATGGTGGCTGCATAGGCCGCGATGTCGAAAACCACACTGTCGCCGGCGACGCGCACTGCACTCAGTGCCGTGCACTGCGTCCCATTGCAGAGCTCCCCCTGCCACGTTCCTTCCTTCTGTTCTACCGTGAGCGCGAAGCGAAGAGGGCCGCCGGCCAGGTCCAGCACGGCCCTCCACGGGCCAGCGGGGGTGGGAGCGACAGTGAGGGCCAGGAGAATAGAGAGGAGCATTTCAGATTGAAGATTTCAGATTGAAGATTTGATCTCTCAGATTGTGGTAATGCAACGGATTTCCCTCGGACCCGACCCATTTTCAATCTTCAATCTGAAATCTCAAATCTTTCAATATTTCTCTCCCGCCTTAATCTCTACCGACAGCCGATTTCCCGGCCAGGGCGCTGGGCAGGCGTACGCGCTGCTGTAGGCGCAGAACGGATTGCGCGACCGGTTGAAGTCGAGCAGGTAGGTGTTCTCGTCGCGCGGAATCAGCGTGACGAACCGTCCTGCCGGGTAGCTCCCCTTCCCATTGGTCAGATCCTGGAAATAGAGGACCAGCTCCGACTCGCCGGTGTCGTCATCGACGATCCGGTAGACCTTGAGATTGGCGGGGCGTGGCTCGAGCGGGATGGTGAAGACGCCGGCCTCTGTCGCCTCGGTCTCCACTCCATCCAGCATGAGAATACGGTGCGTCACCCGGCTGGCTGGTTTGTTCAGGCTGCCCGTCATGACGAAATGAGTATCGGCCGGATAGTAGCTCGGTATGAGGGTACGGTGTTCCGGGCCGAACACGGTGAGGACGGACCGGCCAGAGGGTCCGGTCGGCCGGAGCTGATAGGATCCAATGGCGGTGAGGCGGTCGCGAGGCAGAGGTGTCTTGGTCCCCTGTTGGCTCAGCATCACGCTGCGCCCTTCTTCCTGCACCGTCATACGCGTCGAGTTCTTGAGCGGGACGTCGGCATCTTGCGGTCCGAGCGTGAGCCCCGCTCCGATGGCCTGCTGGGCCAGCGCGGCCAGAGGTGAATCGGGGGCGTTGGCCAGCCAAAGGGCGAACGCGCTCCGCTCCGCGACGAGGGCGTCTTGGGCGGTGAGCGGCGGACGAAATCCCAAGACAAACAACGTGAGAGGTAAGAAGTGAGAGGTAAGACGGGTAGGTCCCCAATTCCTTCTCACGTCTTACCTCTCACTTCTCACGCTGTTCAGCCTTTGCATTCAGCTTCCAATCGTCC
>DATIOP010000151.1:0-3708 GCA_035472975.1 Gemmatimonadales bacterium | reverse complement strand
GAGTTGTGTCAACCGGACGCAGTCGGCGAACCTTGGCCCGGCACCGCCTGGAACCCGCCATTGCGGCGGTCCCGGAGGTTTTAGACCCGCCTCACCTCGATCGAACCATCCTTGGCGTCCCGGATTTCGAAGCCGTGCTGTTTCAGCATGGCACGAATCCGATCGGCCTCGGCAAAATTCTTCTGCTTCTTCGCGGCCAGTCGCACCGAAGCCCAAGACCGGGCCCACTCCGCCGCCTGCTCCGCATCGACTGGCGGGGCGGCCGGCAAGGAACCGGCGGTTTCTCCTCCTCCATCTCGAGCCTGAACCGCTTCAATCCTAAGCGCGGTGGAAGCGCCAGGAAGCGGGTCGAACACGCCAACGATCCTATCCCAAGCAGCCACGGCAGCCGGGTCAGGCGCCTCGCGCTGGTCGAGAAGACGATTTCCTTCCCGGGCAGCATCGAACAAAGCGGCGATGGCCCGTGGAGCATTGAGGTCATCGTCCATCGCTTCAGTAACACGACGCTCGAGCGAGGTGGCCCATTCCCTCCACGAGTCGGGCCCGTCTGCCCTGCCCGCCGCGTTCGCCACGCCCGACTTCCGCGCCGCGCGCAGCCTCGCGTCGAATTCACCCAGGCGCCGCGCGCTCTCCCGGGCCATCGCCAGCGACTCGTCGGTCAGGTCCATCTTCTGGCGATAGTGAGCCTGGAAAACCAATAGGCGAACCGCCCCCGGATCCACCCCGTCCTCCCGCAGATCCCGAGGGGTCGTGATGTTCCCGAAACGTTTCGACATCTTGGTCCCGCGGATATTCAGAAACTCTCCGTGCAGCCAGTAGCGCGCGAAGTACGCCTCTCCGGTAAAGGCGCAGCTCTGTGCGATCTCATCCTCGTGATGGGGGAAGATCAGGTCCACTCCGCCGGCGTGGATATCGAGCACGTCCCCTGCGCCGTGCTGCTTGAGGAGTGCCAGGGCCATGGCCGAGCACTCGAGGTGCCATCCAGGCCGGCCGCGGCCGAACGGCGCATCCCACGCGGCTCCGACCGCTTCATCCTCTGGCTTGGCCGCCTTCCATAAGACAAAGTCCTGGGCGTTCTCCTTGTCATACTCATCGGAGGAGACCCTGCCGCTAGCGCCGGTCTTCAATTGGCGCTTATCCAGCTGAGACAGTTTCCCATAGGCCGGAAAGCGGGCAATCGCGAAGTAGACCGAGCCATCCTCTCCTTTATATGCGACGCCCTTGGCGAGCAGGCCCTGAACCAGCTCGATCATGGGCGCAATGAACCCGGTGGCGCGCGGGTACTCCTCCGCGTCCTGGATCCGCAGCCATTTCCGGTCCTGCTGAAAGGCCTCGGCATACGGAGCAGTAAAGTCCCCGATGGCGACGCCTTTGGCCGAGGCCTCGCGGATGATCCGGTCATCCACGTCGGTGAGGTTCATGATCTGGAGGACCTTGAAGCCGCTGGCGATCAGCCAGCGACGCAACAGATCCTCGAAGAGGAAGGTCCGGAAGTTTCCGATGTGGGCGTAGTTCCAGATCGTCGGGCCGCAGGTGTACAGCGTGGCGTGGCCGGGCCGGATGGGCTCGAAGGGTTCGACCCGCTGGGTGAGCGTGTTGTAAAGGCGAAGGGCCATGGAACTCAGTCGTGTGACGTGGGCGCCGCCGGTTCCACGGTCTCGCCTGTCGGGGGTTCCGGTTGCTCGGCTGCGGTCGGTTCCGGTAGTTCGGCTGCCGGGGGTTCCGGTTGCTCGGCTGATTCGGGGGGAGACTCGGGTTCACCATCGCCACCTTGCCCCACCGCCTTGGCAAGCGCCTTGGCGTCCGCAATGCGAAGGTTCACGCTGCGGGCGGGGAACGGAATCTCTATTCCCTCATGCGCCAGCCGACTCAGGATACGGCGGCGAAATTCCCGTCCCACTGCCCACTGCTGCCCGGCATGGGTGCGGAACTGGGTCCGGATCGTAATCTGGCTCTCATCGAGCGAGTTGACGCCAACCACCTCCGGATCGCCATCGAACCTCGAGGCCCACTGCTCATCCTTGGCGAACCGATTGGCCTCGTCCCGAAAGACTTCGAGCGCCTTGTCTATGTCGGTGCCGTACGCCACCCCAACGTCCACCACGGCTCTCGACCAGGTGCGAGTCATGTTGCTCACGGCAGTGATCTGGCCGTTGGGGACTATGTGCAAGACGCCATTCGCGTCGCGCAGCATGACGACCCGCAAGGTCATTCGTTCGACGACGCCTGACCTGCCCGCTACTTCGATCACGTCGCCCACGGCGAACTGGCCCTCAAAAAGGAAAAAGAATCCGGTGATGATGTCCTTGACCAGACTCTGGGCACCGAAGGAAATGGCCAAGCCCAGGATGCCGGCGCCCGCCAGCAACGGGCCGATGTCCACGAAGACGTTGAGGCTCAGGAGGATCGAGACCCCGAGGATAACAGCCACGCCCAGGCTCCTCAGCAACTGAGCGATGGTGTAGCCGCGTTGTTCACGTTCGGTGAACGCCGCGTCGTCGCCGTCGTCTACGGCCTTGACGATCCGTCTGGATATGAGGCGGACGAGACGCCAGGCGCCGAAGGCCAGGAGCCAAATGACCACGACCTGGGACAGCTTCCGCACCAGCTCCGCCGCGTCGAGGCGGAGAAACTCGGCGAGCTGCCGAAGGCTTTCGGGGAATGCGAAGATCGACACGGCCGAAACGTAGGGGCACCCACGGCGGCCTTCAACCCGCTGGTCGTCAGCCGTCAGCCGTCAGCTGTCAGCCGTTAGCTGTTAGCTGTTAGCTGTTAGCTGTTAGCGGGTTAGCTGTTAGCTGTCAGCCGCGAACTACTTAAGACGGGGAGCACCACGCTGGCCAGGACCGCGACTCGTTCGGCACAGCAGGCGGCGAGGATTTCTTCCGGCCCCTGAGAATCGAGCGGCACCTCGACACCCACCGGTGTAAGGCGGGCTCCGGGAAACCGGGCCCTCAGCGGCTCGAATGTGACGGGATCGAAACCCGAGCCCTGAAGCCGCAGCACACGACTGGTCCGAGACATGGACTTAAGGTCACTACGGGCTCTTCCCACCTCGGCATCCGAAATCAGCATGACCGGGCAGGAAAAACGGGGTCGCCCGGGAACCGGCCCTGGCGACCCCTTCATTAGTAATCAACGCCGAAGAAATGAACGCCGACCAGCCGCCCGTCCCAATTCCCGGCCTACACCCGAACCGAACAGGAGGTCACGGGCTCTTCTTCGCCCTCGGTCGCCGGTATCGGGCGGCGCGGGACACTTCCGGGTTGAGGCGTCAGGACCAGCACTGGGCAAGGAGTTCCGCGCACTATCTTCTCAGTCACGCTGCCGATCGCGAAGCGCTTGATACCACCGGCGCCATGGGTTGCGATGGCGATGAGGTCCGCGCCGAACAGGTTGGCCTGTTCCAGAAGCCCCTCATGGACCCGATCCGCGAGCATGGCTTGGGCGGAAACGCGTCGGCCTTTGCTGCGGAGACGCTCTGCGATTCGGTCCAAGTAGCCTTCAGCCGCTTTCATCAATCCGGGAACCAGCGCCGAGGTGTCCGGCATACCAGTGACCGGGACCATGTCCAGCAGTGGGACCGGCGGCACGACCACCGAAACGAGCAGGTATTCCGCCTCATCGCCTCCGAAGCGAAACGCATCCTCCAGAATGGCCTCGGCGAGTTGTGAGCCGTCGAGCGGCACAAGAATCCGTTTGATCTCG
>DATIOP010000150.1:0-19023 GCA_035472975.1 Gemmatimonadales bacterium | reverse complement strand
CGTCGAGGGCGTCCCGACTTGCCGGTCGAGACGCCCCTGGCCCTTGATATCGCGTTAGTGTCGGAGCCCCAATGCGTCGATCAGGGTCCGGTACGTGGCGAGATCGTTCTGCTTGAGGTAGTTGAGGAGGCGACGGCGGGTGCCGACCATCTTGAGCAGACCCCGGCGACCGTGATGATCCTTGGGGTGGGTGCGGAAGTGATCGGTCAGTGAGTTGATCCGCTCGGTCAGGAGCGAGATCTGCACTTTGGCAGAACCGGTATCGCTGTCGTGGAGCCGCTGCTTGGCGATGATCGCCTGCTTGTCAAAGCCCATTCCTCGTGTATCCTCTTGCGGTGTAGCGAGGGCCTGTGTCGTGTGTGCTATTCGTAAGTAGCACGGTAAAATAACCCCTCGCCAACCTCACCGGCAACCCCGGCATGCACACCGACGCACCCGCCCCCGGAACCCAACTCGGCCGCTACCAGCTTACCGAACTCCAGGGTCAGGGAGGATTTGCCTGGGTATATCACGCCCGGCGGGACGACGGTAAGTCATTTGCTGTCAAAGTCTTAAAGCACAGGTATGGGTCGGACCCGGCTTTCGAAACCCGTTTCCGGCAGGAGGCCTCTCTCGCCGCAGGGTTACGACACCCCAACATCGTTCACATCGAAGAGGTCGGGACCGAGGGAGGAATGGTCTTCTTCGCGATGGACCTCTATCCCGACAACCTCGCCGCCCGAAACCAGCGGGAGCCGGCGATGGCGGAATCAGATGTGGTCCCCATCGCGATTGGTGTCGCCGAGGCGCTCGGCTTTGCCCATGACCAGGATATCGTGCATCGCGATATCAAGCCGGACAACATTCTCTTTGCCGAAGACGGGAGACCAGTACTCACCGATTTCGGCGTGGCGCGGGCAGTGAGCGGTTACGTGGCCGCGACCGGATTCAACATGACGATCGGCACACCGGCCTACATCTCACCGGAGCAGGCGCAGGGGAGGCCGCTCGACGGGCGCTCCGATCTCTATTCGCTGGGGATCACACTGTACCGCGCGACGACCGGAGACTTGCCCTTCAGGTCGAAAGATTGGTTCGAGCTGGCGCGCATGCATGTGGAGACGGCGCCCGAACCGCCGCGATCGCGCCGGCCCGAGATCTCCAAGCGGTTCGAGCGCATCATCCTCAAGCTGCTCGCCAAACATCCCGACGATCGTTATCCCAAGGCACAGGCACTCCTCGAGGATCTCAACGACATCGCCGCCAAGACTCGGCCCACGGGTGAGATCAAGGTGCCGTCCGGCTATCTCCGGGATTCCAAGTCGGCGCCCGTGACGACGGATAGGAAGTGGTGGAGGTGGTGGGAAAGGAGTAAGGAGTGAGGAGTGAGGAGTAAGGAGTAAGGAGTGAGGTACCCTCCCAGATCTCACTGCTTACTCCTCACTCCTTACCCCTCACTCCTCACTCCTTACTCCTCACTCCTTAGCCTTTGGCGCCGCGAGTGCCGAGGCAGCCGGTGCTATCGCCTCGGTAACCGACTGATCAACCCGATACACGACGCCACCGCTATCAGGCCGGAGCCAGAATCCGGCCGCGGTCGAATCGAGTGCCACAGAGAGCAGTGTAGCGCCGGCTGCGTTGGTCACCCGAACACTGCGCCAGGGCTTGGCGTGACGCAGCGTGTCAGCCAGTGCGGGATTGGCAAAACCCATCGCGTGAAGATCGCTAAAGGCCGCGGCGAAGCGAGCCGAGGCCGCACTGTCCGGCGTCCCTGAGCCTCCCGACTTGAACTTCCAACCGCCCTCCCTGACCACGGTGAATTTCCCGGAAGCCCGGGTGACGGCGATTTCCTTTATGCTGTCCGCGGGCACCTTCGCGATCTGCTTGTCTCGCCATTCGTCGGCCGCGCGGCCCGCCATCTCGGCCCACCTGGAATGGGAGAGATACACCTCGGGCGATTCCAGACGGCGAACGTAGATCCCTTCGAAGTCTGGCCCCCGGTTCCCGACCACAAGCGTTGCCACCGTCTTATCGCCAGCCTGCAGAACCACCTTCCGTCCGGCGCTGTCCACGCCGAGCCGCTGGTGCAGCGCCTCGCTCTGGGCGGTGATATCGCTCCGGGCATTGGTATCGGCCAGAGCGGTAAACCAGTCACTCATTTCCGCGGGAGCCGCGGTCCAGCCGTTCACCGTCCAGCCGGTCGCGGACTTGATCAACACGACCGAGTCGGCGCCTTTGCGGATGTCGATTCGGTTGATGGACGCGCTGTCGAGCACGGGAAGTACCATGCGCGGCGGACGTTCCTGCCGTGACTTTTTCGCCACGGCGAGAGCACCCCAGAGCGCAATCGCCCCGAGTAACACCAGCGCGATCCGAAGCAGCTGTTTCGCGCTCATGCGGCCTCCGAAGCGGGCGAGAGCTGCCGGTACGGTTGCTGGGCCTGCCGCCGGCGACGGAGAAGATGAATCGTGCCGCCGAGCATGATCAGCACGGGCAGGAGAATGACGTTGGCGTACTTCACACCCTCGCGGAGCGCCGGACTTGAGTACACGAGCGGTGGAGGCCGCCGGTCACGGCTCCGAATCGCAATGAGCGCTTCGTCCTGCGCCAGCCAGTCGATCGCGTTCAGGGTGAAGACCACGTTCGGCGTGGCGCGCGAGGCGTAGCGGTCGGAGACGAAATCGGAGCTGCCCACGACAGCCACTCGTCCCTTGGGGGCCGTGCTGTCCTTCGCCGACGGAGAAGAGGTGGCTGCGAGAATGCGGGTCTTGAGGTCGACCGGCGGGAATTCCCTGGTCGGCGAGATATCCACCTCCTGCTCCGCGACCCCCGCTGCGTTGCTGGTGAGCAGGAGCGGCGTCACCCAACCCTTGGCGCCGGTCGTATCAATGCTGCTGGTCCATGGCAGGAATACTTCGCCGACGCCCTCGCCGATGACACTGCCGGTCGGCCTTGCGCGGAGCCAGAGTGGATAGGGCTGGAGCACCTGCCCCATGTCGCTCGGCAAGGGCACGATCTGGTTGGCGGCGAGGTCGTACACCATGTCGGCGCGGATCTGCAGCCCGTAGGGCTTGAGCAAATCATTCCACACCGGGGCCCGAGTCATGGCGCGGGGAACCTGCGGCGAGACCTCGGCACCGGCCGCCAGCACGAGAACACTGCCGCCCCGATCCAGAAAGGCCCGGAGCCGGGCGAGCGTCGGAGCCGGCAACGAGTCGGGAGATCCGGTGAGAATCAGGGTGGAGAGATCCGCCGCGGGCTGGGTTGAGTCCGCCAGAGAGACGCTCCGGACATCGTAGCTCTTCTTTAGCTGGTCTTCGAGCACGCCGAAGGCCGTCCCCTGGCGCTGGTAATCCGGCGCAGCGACGATCCCGATGCCCGGCTTCTTGGCCCGGGTAAGCGCCCGGATCGATGAAGCGAACCGGTACTCCAGGTCATCGGTGTGCTGAATGAAGGGGATCTGCTCGACACCATCGGCATACTGCATCGCGAGGCCGAAGTACCCCTCCTTCACCTGCAGCTCAGCCTTGCCCACCACGTTGAACTGCACCGGCTGAATGCCCAGCGACTGCGCCTCACTGCGCAACGCGGGATCCTCGGCCGGATCACGTTCGATGACCCGGATCTTTCCCTTGCCTGCAGCGCGCAAGTCTGAGAGCAGATCCTCGAGATCGCGCTGCATCAACGCGACTTCGGACGGAAGCTCCTTCGACGCAAACACCTTGATGGTGACGATGTCCTGCAGTCCGCCCACGATTTCCCGGGTAGCCTTGTTCAGGGTGTAGGCCCGTCCCGGAGTGAGATCGAGGCGCCCGCCGATGTAGCTCCCCAGCAGATTCACGACGACGAGAGTGCCGACCAGGAGCAGCGCGCCGAGCTGAAGCCGCCCACGAGCGCTGCTCGCAGGGGCGAGCTTCCGTCCCATGAGCGCGGCATAAGCCAGCACCAGGAAGACGCCGGCCAGCGAGACGAAGTACACCGCGTCACGCAGATCGATGACGCCACGCCCCATGTTGTCGAAGTGAGATAGCACGCCCAACCGGGCTGCCACCGCACCGAGCTGCGGGGGAAGACCGACGAGGAGCGGATTGAGGCCCACCAGGATCAGGATGAAACAGACGGCCAGCGCCGCAATGAATGCCGTGATCTGGCTTCGAGTGAGGCACGAGGCCCAGACACCCACTCCGGCGAGACCCGCACCGAGCAGCAGTGAGCCGACGTACTGGGCCACGATCGGGCCCCACTGCAGATCGGCACCGACCGCCAGTGCGAGCGGAATTGGCAGGGTGCAGAGCAGCGCCACACCGAGGAAGAGCACGGTGCCGAGGTACTTGCCCAGCAACAGCTCGAGCTCGGTCAGAGGCTGCGAGAGGATGACCTCGAGCAGACCGGTCCGCGTGTCCTCCGCCAGGCTCCGCATGGCGACCGCGGGCACGAAGAACAGGTAGAGCCACGGCAGGAGATCTAGCATCGGCCGGAGCGATGCCGCGCTCGAGAGAAACGCCTGCCGAAAGAACAGGAACGAATTGGCGACGATGAAAACGACCAGCAGTACATAGCCGGTGGGCGTATCGAACATCGACTTGAGCTCTCGCCGAGCTACGGTCCAGACCGCTTTCATGCGGCCTCCCCGGTAGCGGTGAGCTGGCGGAACAGATCTTCCAGGCTCCCGGCTTCCTGATGCAATTCGTACAGGATCCATCCCCTGGATGAGGCCAGCCTGAAGATCTCCGGCCGGAGATCATGCTCGGCGCTGGCGGTAAGAATCAGGCCCACTCGTCCATCCTTTTCCGTTTCAGGAGTGCATTCCTTGACTCCCGGCAGCGCCGCGAGCCCATCAGCAACTCCCTGCCCCGACGCCTCCACCGAAATGCGCACCTCTCCACCCGCCCGACTCACCAGATCGGAGACCGGCCCGTCCGCCGCGATCTTGCCGCGATTGATGATGAGCAATCGGGAACAGGTGTACTGCACTTCGGAGAGAATGTGAGTAGAGAGCAGAACGGTCCGGTCCTGTCCCAGGGCATTGATGAGGCGGCGGATTTCCACCCGCTGGTTGGGGTCGAGGCCTTCGGTCGGCTCGTCCAGCACCAGCAGATCGGGCTGTGGCAGGATGGCCGCGGCGAGGCCGACCCGCTGCTTGTATCCCTTCGACAACTCCCCGATCGGACGGTAGAACACCTGGTCAATTCCTGTCGACGCGACGGCATGGTCCGTTGCGCGCCGGCGCTCGGCTCCTTCGAGATCCCGAAGCCGGGCGACGAACTCCAGGTATTCCGCCACCAGCATGTCGCCGTAAAGGGGATTGTTCTCCGGCAGGTATCCGACTCGTCGCTTCGCCTCACACCCTGCTTCCGAGAGGGGTTTGCCGTCGAACGTGATGCGGCCCTGATCGGGCTCGTGGAATTGGGTAATCATCCGCATCGTGGTGGACTTCCCGGCCCCGTTGGGGGCCCAGAAATCCCACGACCTGACCGCGATCCACCGAGAAGGAGACCGCGTCGACTGCGGGGATACCGTTGAAGCGCTTGGTGACTTGATCGAGAGCGAGAAGCGTCATGATGCGGAGTTCGCGGTTCCTCGTGAGGGACAAAATGTCATCAGGGACAATCTGGCGCGCCAGTCCGGACGGAACATCACTCGAGTCAACATCTTATCGCCGCGGGACGATGCGAAGCGCCCCGTCCTTGCACCCGCTGTGCCACGCCTAGGCGGTCTCGATGACCGGTTGTGTCGTACTGGCTCGGCTCGGCGCGCTGACTGTGAGCTGGAGTTCGCCGGCCAAAGCGGAAAGTCCGTGAACTTCCGCCGAGATCGCACCGAGAGTTGTGGTCTGCTCCTCGGCTAGTGCGGCGACCTGCTCGCTCGCAGCCGCGCTCTGTTGGGCGAAGGAGGCAACACCTTCGATTCCCTCGCTCACCAGATCCATGCTGCGCGATACCCCGCCCGCGGCCTCATTGATCTCCTCGATACGGCCCACGACCAAGGCGACCGAGTCGGAGATGCGGCTGAACCCCTGATCGTTGCTCCGGGCCGCCTCCAGTCCCGCTTCGGTTTCCTTCTCTACCCGGTCGAGCATCTCGACCGCCGCTGCCATCTGCTCCCGGGTTTCCGCGATCAGCTTGCCGATACTGTCCGAGGATTCCCTGGTCTCTTTGGCCAGGGTCTTGATTTCGGCGGCGACGACCCTGAAGCCGCGTCCATGCACGCCCGCGCGCGCAGCCTCGATCGCAGCGTTGAGGGCAAGGAGATTGGTCTGGATCGCGACTTCCTTGCTGAACTCGACGACCTGATTGATCCGGTCGGCCTGAGTGCCGAGAGACTTCATCACGGTGGAAGCCTCGGCGACGGTCTGCCGCACGTCATTCCCTGCCGCGAGCATCTGCGATGCGGCGATGTGACCCTGCTGCGCCACGATCCGGGCACTCCGGGATTTCTCGACGGCGGCCGAGACCCTTTCGCTGATCGCCTCGAGGTAGCCTCGAACCGCGGTGACCTGTTCGTTCACTTCGGCCGCCTTCTGACTCATCTCGGTTGATCCACGGGAGACTTCACTGGCCGCATCGGAAACCTGATGAGTTGCGTGCGCCGCCGCGGTAGCAGCTTCGTCCACTCCCCGGGCGGATTGGTAAAGCCGATCCGTCGTCGCGAGGATCCCGTGGTGGAGAGCCTGGAGCTGGCTCGCCATCTCGTCGAAAGTGCGAGCCAAAACGCCGATTTCATCCTGCTGGCGGATACCACTGCGGCAGGAGAGATCGCCTGCCGAGATACGAGCCGCGGCCTGCTCGATTCCGCTGAGCGGTCGCAGCAATCTCCGGGTGATCAGGTAGAGGATTCCGATCGCGACCAGCGCTGACGCGAGGCCGATCGCCAGGAAGGTGCGCGCCAGCGTCCACGAGGCCCCGTGCGCCGCCTGCGCGAAGGGATCGAAGCGCATGCCGCCATACAGGATGCCGACGACACCGCGATCGGGGCTCACGATCGGCTCGTATCGGGTCCAGCGATCCTGTCCCGCGACCAGTGCTCTTCCGCCATAGGCCTCCCCGGAGGCGAAGACCGCCCCGGCGCCGACGGTCCGGCCAGTGCCGGGGCTGCGGGTCGGCATGATGGTGAGATTGGCGCGACGCAACACGCCCATGCTGTCGGCGCGGGTCACCGTCGTCACCAGACGAAGCGCCCTTCCGTTCGGCGCGTCTCCCACCGTGGAATCGGGAGAGGGCAGCGACCGGATGCGTTGGGCCACCGTCATCTCCATCCCGGTCAAGCTGTCCAACTCGAGTAGCATGCGCTCGACGTCGGGGTTCCCCAGAATCGGCGTCGCGCCTTTGTAGAGATGGGCGCTCAACCGTTCGCGGGTCTTCCAACCATCAAGCCGGCCGTTGCCGTTATACAGCTCGACGAGCGGTTCCACACCCGTGGCGTCCACCAGACGCCAGGGACCGGGAAAGCGCTGGTCAAACATGGCCCGGGCCAGAGCCAGATTCCCGTCGAGCTGGGCGCTCGCCTGTTGCAACTGCAGCCCAAGCACTTTCCGGTCTGTGGCCCGCCAGGCGAAGAAACCCGTGAGCAACAGGCCCAGTGCCAGCACCGCGCTCGAGGCCGCAGCTACCTTGGCGGCGACATTCCACCGATCCATAGCAGCGTCACCTCCCCGACTAGATGCCGATCAGCCGGCGAATGTCGTTTGAGAACGCCAGGACCATCAGTGAGACGATGAGCACCAGACCGACAAGCGTCAGCCGCTCTCGCAGCTTGAGCGACGGCGGGCGACGCAATACCACCTCGGCCAGCAGGAAGAGGAACTGTCCGCCATCCAGCACCGGGATGGGAAGCAGGTTGAGGATGGCGAGGTTGACCGAAATCAGCGCCATAAAGGCGAGGAAGGTGTCGAACCCGAGCCTCGCACTCTGCGCCGCTAGCTGGCCAATGAGAATCGGACCACCGACCTCGCGGCTGGAGATCCGGGCAGAGAGCAGTCCCTGCACGGTGCGCACGATCTGAGTGGACGCCGCGAGAGTCGCACGGGTACCGGCGCCGAAGGCTTGACTCAGCGTGTAGGGCCGGCGTTCGAAGTTGACCGCCTCGCGGAAGGCGACTCCGATCTTGCCCACCTGCTTGCCCGCCTCGGTGACCGCTTCCGGGGTAATCGTGAGATCGACCGGTCCGCCGGCACGCCCGACCCGGAACTTCAAAGGAGTTCCGATGCTGTTGCGGATCGTGGGTACGACCACGTCACGCGACTCGACGGGCGAATCGTTGAGCGCCAGGATCGTGTCGCCCGGGAGCAGGCCACCCTTGTGGCCGGGCCGGCCGCTCTCGACTGTCTCGACTAGAGGCTGGTGGGCCGGCGCGATGGCGTTTAGGACCCGCATCCGATCGACCAGTGCTGCGGGATGAATGTGAATCGGGAGTGCTCGCCCGTCCGCCAGGTGGACGACCACCGAGTCGCCGGAGCCGGTGCCGATCAGCTCCTGGACTTCGTTCCACGAATGCACCGGCTGGTCGTCGATCGCGACGACGCTGTCTCCCGGATGCATCGCCGCGAGGGCTTCCGCACCAGGGGGAAGGCTATCCGCGGTAACGGCGCCGATCCTGGTGACCGGATCGATCTGCTCGCCGTTCTTGGCGGCCAGAAACACAAAGGCGAGCCAGGCGAACACCACGTTCATGGTGACGCCGGCCAGGATGACCACCATCCGCTTCCAGACCGGTTTGGCCTCGAACATCCGGTCAGGCGGTATGTGGGCGATCTCCGATGCGCCACCCTCGAGTGCCGAGCTGTCGGCTCCTTCCTCCGCGGTCGCCATCTTCACATAACCGCCGAGGGGCAGCCAGGAGATCGAATACTCGGTTTCTCCGATCTTCCGGGTGAGCCAGGGAATCGGCGAACCGAGGCCCAGCGAGAAGCGGTGCACGTAGATCCCAGCCCACTTCGCAGCGATGAAATGCCCCGCTTCGTGCACGAAGATCAGCACGCCGAGGGTGACGAGCAGGGGCCAGAGGTACTCGAAAACGATCACTTCAACACCTCAGTGGCGCGGACCCGGGACCACCGGTCCGCGGCGCGCACGGTATCGAGATCACCGGCGGGTGCCGGGTCATGTTCGTCGAGCACTCGCTCGATCGTATCGGAGATGCGGCCAAATGGCACTCGTCCATCGAGGAATGCAGCCACCGCGGTTTCGTTGGCGGCGTTGAACACGGCAGGAGCGGTCCCGCCGGCGCGTCCCGCCGAAAGCCCTGCCGAATACGCGCGGAAGACATCGCTCCGCACTGGCTCGAAGGTCAGGACACCGGCCTGCACCGGATCGAACCGGCGGACCCCCTGATCCGGGAGCCGCGCGGGATAGGTGAGGGCGTAGAGGATCGGCAGTTCCATCGAGGGAAAGGCGATTTGGGCAATGACGCTGCCGTCACAGTACTCGACCAGAGCGTGCACAATGCTCTGGGGATGGACCACCACGTCGAGCGTGTCGTAGCCAATCCCGAAGAAATGGTGCGCCTCGATCAGCTCGAGCGCCTTGTTGGCCAGAGTCGCGCTGTCCACCGTGACCTTGTTCCCCATGCTCCAGGTCGGGTGGTTGAGCGCTTCCTGCACCGTCGCGGCCCGGATGCGGTCCGGCTCCCACTCGCGGAAAGGACCGCCCGACGCCGTCAGGATCACTCGCGCGAGGCCGGTCTCCCGACCCTGAAGACATTGCAGGACGGCGCTGTGCTCCGAATCCACGGGGACCAATTCACCGCCGCCGCCGCAGGCGGCCGCCCGGACCAGATCGCCCGCCATGACCAGCGTTTCCTTGTTGGCCAGGGCCACCCGTTTGCCGGCGCGAAGCGCCGCGAGAGTCGCGTCGAGTCCGGCCGAGCCGACCACGGCGTTGAGCACGATGTCCACATCGGGACGAGTCGCCGCTTCGATCAAAGCCTCGGGACCCGTCTTGCTCACCAGGGCTGAATAAGCCGGTTGCCACTGCGCGACCTGGCGGCCCAACGCCGCTTCGTTGCTCCGCGCGGTCAACGCCACGACCCGGAAGTGATCGCGCTGTCTGCCAATCACCGCCAGCGCACTCTTTCCGATCGAGCCGGTGGACCCGAGGATCGCGACCCCGCGCGTCTTCGCAGGCTGATTGTCGTTCCAGGGCTGGTGGTGCATCAAATGATCCCGACCAGGCGATAGAATGCCGCCGATACCGGCAGCACAAAATAGAGCGAGTCAAACCGGTCCAGGATGCCTCCGTGCCCCGGAATGATCGCCGAGGAATCCTTGAGGCCCACTTCACGCTTGAAGAGAGACTCCACAAGATCGCCGATCTGCCCGACAATTCCGAGGACCAGCGCGAAGATCAGTCCCTGGGTGATCGGAAGCGCGATGCCCTGGCGTTCCAGGACCAGGCTATTGAGCAGTGGCACCGTTGCCAGCGCGGCCACGACTCCGGCCACACTGCCCGACCAGGTCTTGCCGGGACTGATGGCCGGCCAGAGCTTGGGGCCACCAATGAGCTTTCCGGCGAACATCGCCGCAGTATCACAAACCCAAGTGATGACAAGTGGTGTGAATACCAGCCACGCACCGGCCCAGGAACGACCCGGCTCGGTGAGATGCCGAATGGGGAGCAGAGTGGCGGGGAGTCCGGCGGTGTATCCAACAGCGAAGACCGTGATGGCCGTAGCGGCGAGTGGCCGATCGCTGGGAGTGCGACGAGCCAGCGCAATCGTGAGTGTCGCGACCAGCCACAAGGCAGCAAGGAACCAGGAGTTACCCAGCAGGAACGCGAGCCAGCCTCCCGGCGTGATGATCGAGAGGTAGACGAGAAACGGCAGGACCGCGGCCGAGACGATTCCCCAGGCGGAAAGCGGAGCGATCTGTTGCCGCTGGGCGAAATCGAACAACTCCCTCGACCCGAGAGCGCCGACAATCGCAAGCAATGCGACGAGCGGCCAACCGCCGAACCAGACGACGCCGAGCGCCACGGGAATGGCGACAACGGCGAAGGAGATGCGCTGGAAGAGATTGGAGGCCATGTTAAGCCGTCAGCCGTCAGCCATCAGAGGCACGACATGCGAGTCAATCAGGGGACGCTGACGGCTGAAGGCTGACGGCTGCTCAAACAGACACCTTGCCGAATCGCCGATCCCGCTTCTGGAAGTCCAGAATCGCCTCGAACAAATGACGGCGGGTAAAATCGGGCCAAAGGACCGGGGTCACGTACAGCTCGGCGTACGCCAGCTGCCAGAGGAGGAAGTTGGAGATCCGCAGCTCGCCCGAGGTGCGGATCAGCAGGTCGGGATCGGGCCAGGGGGCGGTGTAGAGCCGCCGGCTCACCGCTTCTTCGTCGATCTCACCGGGTTTCATCCGGCCAGCCGCGACGTCCTCGGCGAGCATTCGGGCGGCGCGGGTGATTTCGGCGCGGGAGCCGTACGAGATGCAGATGTTCAGCGCGAGTGCCTCGCCGCTCGCGGTCTCGGCAGTCAGGCGATCCACGGCCTTCATCGCCGTGGGACTAAGCCGGGTCAGGTCTCCCAGGAAGCGGACCGAGACGCCCTGCTGCCGCAGCTCGGCCATTTCCTTCGCGATATACTCCTGGAGCAGGCTCATCAGCGCGTCGATTTCCGGCGCCGGACGACTCCAGTTTTCCTGGCTGAATGCGAACAAGGTGAGCACATCGACTCCGGCGGCGAGCGCTCCTTCCACCGCCTCCCGCACCGACTTCATTCCAGCCTTGTGTCCCAGAGGACGAGGGAGAGCACGCTTTCCCGCCCAGCGTCCATTCCCATCCATGATGATGGCAATGTGAGCCGGTACCGCGCCGTTCAGCTTCAACTGCGACAGCAGATCCTCACCCATCGGCTCAGACTTCCATGATCTCCGCTTCCTTGGCGGAGATCAGCTGATCGATCTGCCGGATGTGATCGTCGGTGAGCTTCTGGATTTCCTTCTCTCCGCGAGTCCGTTCGTCCTCGGCGATCTTCTCCATTTTCTTCACCTTGTTGTGCGCCTCGCCCCGGGCGTGGCGCACCGCGACCCGTCCTTCCTCGGCCAGCTTGTGGATCACCTTGACCAGATCCTTGCGCCGCTCCTCGTTGAGCGACGGAATCGGGATCCGGATGAGCCCGCCCTGACTGGCGGGGTTCAGGCCCAGGTCGGATTCGCGGATCGCTTTCTCGATGGCTGGAGCAAGTGACTTGTCGAACGGCTGCACGGTGAGGAGCCGTGCCTCCGGAGCCGCCACCATGCCGACCTGATTGAGCGGAACCTCGCTGCCGTAGGCCTCCACCCGGATGATGTCGAGCAGCGACGTCGTCGCCTTGCCGCTCCGAATTCCGGAGAACTCGCGGCGAGTGTTCTCCACCGCCTTGTTCATCAGTTCGCGGGCGTGCTTGACCAGCTCGGGAATGCTGTTCGGAGTGCTCATTGGACGATCGTCCCCACCGGCTCGCCGCGCAGGACGCGGTCGAGATTGCCGGCCTGGTTCATGTTGAAGACGATGATCGGAAGCTTGTTGGTCTGGCAGAGCCCGAAGGCGCTCCGGTCCATGACCTCATACCCATTCACCAGGGCATCCTGAAAGGTTAGCTCCGGAATGAGCCGCGCCGCGGGGTCCTTCTTGGGGTCCGCGGTAAACACCCCGTCCACGTTGGTCCCTTTGAGTATGGCGTCCGCCTCGACCTCCAAGGCCCGGAGGACCGCGGCGGTATCAGTCGAGAAATAGGGGTTTCCGGTTCCGCCAGCAAAGATAACGAGGCGCCCCTTCTCCATGTGGCGGAGCGCGCGGCGGCGGATGTAAGGCTCGGCCAGCGATTCCATACGAATCGCGGTCATCACCCGGGTCTGGACGCCTTTGCGCTCGAGGATGTCCTGCACCGCGAGGGCGTTGATGACGGTGGCTAGCATTCCCATGTAATCGGCGGAGACGCGGTCCAGGCCCTGCCGGCTTGCTGTGGTTCCCCGAAGGATATTGCCGCCGCCCACCACGAGGCTCAGCTGGACTCCCTGAGCGTGGACAGTGAGAAGCTCGTCGGCGAAGGACTCGACCACTTTGAAGTCGAGTCCGTATCCCTTCTCGCCGGCGAGCGCCTCCCCAGAGAGCTTGAGCAGCGCGCGGGCGTAGGCCCGTCGCATCAGCCCTCTCCCACCCGGAAGCGGGCAATGGCGCGAACGGTCACCGGCGCCCCGGCCTTCGCGGCGGTTTCCTTCACAAGCTCCGCAACGGGCTTCTTGTCGTCCCGCACGAATGGCTGGCCCATCAGCGTCCGCTCGGCCAGGAACTTCTTGACCTTTCCTTCGACGATCTTGCCGCGGATGTTCTCGGGCTTCCCTTCTGCCACGACCTGCTCTTCCGCGATCCGCCGCTCGCGCGCTACCAGCTCGGCCGGAACATCGGCATCGGAGATTCCCGCCGGGTCGGCGAAGGCCACGTGCAGCGCGAGCTCGCGCGCCAGCTCCGAGACCGCCTCGTTGTGCGGTCCGTCAAGTGCGACCAAGGCTCCCGATTGACCGTTGTGATGCAGGTAGGCGCCGACGACACCGTCCTTGGCCTCGAGCCGAGCGACCCGCTTGAGACTCATCGCTTCACCGGTCTTGCCCGACATCACCTTTACGACCTCGGCGACGGTCTTCCCCTGGAAAGGCTGAGCGTCGATCGCGCTACCCGGGTTCACGCCGAAGGGCGCGTACGCCGCTGCGTGCTTGCCAAGTTCCTTGGCCAGCCCGATGAAATCGGCAGTGCGGGCCACGAAGTCGGTCTCGCAGTTGAGCTCGATCATCGCCGCGGACTTTCCGTCCGGCGCGGGGTCGATCACCACGAGACCCTGCGAGGCGGTCCGCTCGGTCCGGGTCTCGGCCTTCGCGATGCCCTTCTTGCGCAGGATTTCGGCGGCCTTGTCCATGTCGCCCTGCGCTTCCTCGAGGGCCTTCTTGCAATCCATCATGCCGGCGCCGGTCCGGGCGCGGAGCTGGGCTACATCCTTCGCTGAGATCGCCATCGTGCTCATGTCGTGCTTTCCAGATGTGATAGTGAAACCGCCGTCCTGGGCCCCGAGGGCCGGACGGCGGCGACTCGTATGCGGTCCAACACCGCCGGGCTTACGCTTCCGGCTCGCCCGCCGGGCTGGGCGCCTGCTCGTCGTGCTTCAAGCGAGCCGCAATTGCTTCCGGCTTCGGCCGACGCTTGCGGCGGGGCCGGCGCTTGCGCCGCTCGGCGTCCACGTCGCCTTCAGTGCCGCCGTCGGTGCTGTAAGTCTCGGCCTCGGCATCCTCCGCGGCCTCGCGGATCGGGCTCTGCGCCCGGGCTTCCTTGATGATCTCGCTCAGGGCACCGGTGATCAGAGAAACCGCGCGTATCGCGTCGTCATTGCCCGGAATCGGAACCGTGATGACGTCCGGATCGGCATTGGTGTCCACGATCGCGACCACCGGGATGCCAAGCTTGTTGGCCTCCTGTACCGCGATCTTTTCCTTCTTCGCATCCACCACGAAGAGCGCCCCGGGAAGCCGGCCCATCTGCTTGATGCCTTCCAGGTTGCGGCTCAGCTTCTCCCGCTCCCGCTCGAACAGAAGCTTTTCCTTCTTGGTGTAGTTCTCGAACTCACCATCCGCGGCGCCCTGCTCCAGCTCCCGCAGCCGGCGCAGCTGCTTCTTGATGGTCTGGAAGTTGGTGAGCATGCCGCCCAGCCAGCGCTCGGTCACGTAGTACGAGCCGCATTCCTGCGCCTCGACCTGCACGATTCCCTTGAGCTGCTTCTTGGTGCAGACGAAGAGGACTCCCTCGCCCTTGAGCACCACGCTCTTCAGGAGCTCCTGGGCCTGGATGATCTGCCGGAGCGTCTTCTGGAGATCGATGATGTAGATGCCTGAGCGCTCGGCGAAGATGAAGCGCCGCATCTTGGGGTTCCACCGCCGGGTCTGATGCCCGAAGTGAACGCCTGCTTCGAGGAGGTCCTGCAACTGAGGCTGTGCCATGCGGATGTTGCCGTCTTTCAATTGGGGTTAATCGTCCGCCGCGTTCATCTTCCCGCCTGACCCCGAAGGGCACCCGGGCGGAAATCCCGCGGCGTGGGTTTGGGGCGACCACGAGGGCCGCCCCTACAAGATTCCTATCTCTTGCTGGACTGGAACCGCTTCCGGGCCCCGGCGCGGCCCGGCTTCTTCCGCTCCACCGCCCGCGGATCCCGGGTCAACAGGCCGGTGGTCCGCAGCTTGATGCGATGCTGGCCGTCGGCCGTGACGAGAGCCCGGGCGATGGCGAGCCGCAGCGCGCCAGCCTGTCCCGACTGCCCACCGCCGTTGACCAGCGCCCGCACATCGAACGCGCCGAGAGTATCGGTTGCGGTGAAGGACTGCTGGATATGCTGCACCAGGGAAGGACGGGGGAAGTAATCACCCAGGGTCCGTCCATTCACATCCCACTTGCCGGTGCCGGGGGTGAGGTACACCCGCGCGACACTCGTCTTGCGGCGACCCACCGCCTGCCAACGGAATTCAGGCGTGGCGGTCATGCGTTCCTCTGCTCAGGCGTGACGGAAAAGGCCGCGGGCTGCTGCGCCGCGTGCGGGTGACTCTCACCCGCGTATACCTTGAGCTTGCCCCGCAACTTCTGCCGGGACAGCGAATTCTTGGGCAGCATGCCGAACACGGCGTGCTCGATCACTCGCTCGGGGCGGCCACCCTCGATCAGCTTCTTGACCGGAGTGAAGCGCTCGTGGCCCATGTAGCCGGTATGCCGGAAGTGACGCTTCTGCTCGAGCTTGCGCCCGGTCAGCTTCACTTTCTCGGCGTTGATCACGATGACGAAATCGCCGCCGTCCATGTGCGGCGTGAAAGTCGGCTTATGCTTGCCCCGAATGAGCTGCGCGACACGGGACGCGAGGCGGCCAAGCGGCACGTCGGCGGCATCAACCAGATGCCACTGATGGGCGAGGTCCCTGGGCTTAGCGGAAAAGGTGTTCATCAATCCTGCTGTCACGTGGAATGGCCAAAAACCGCACAGACTTGAAACCTAGCCAGCAGTAAGGGTTTGGGTCAAGTGGCCGGGGCGGCAAATTCCACCAGAACCGCCCCTCGTTCGACGGCCTGGCCGGGCTCGACGGCGATAGTCTGGACCACCCCGGGCGCGGTCGCCCGCAGTTCGTTTTCCATCTTCATCGCCTCCAGGGCCACGATCGGTTGGCCCGCTACAACTGCCTGTCCCTGTTGCACCTGGATGCGGAGTACCAGACCGGGCATCGGCGCTCTGAGCTGACTCGCCCCCGTCGCCTTTGCACCTTCACCGGTCAGGCTCCGGATGTGTCGGGTCCTTTCGTCGAGCACCTCCATTACATGCCGCTCGCCCCGGAAGGCGGCTGCCCATCCGCTGTCTGCCCGTTCCATCGCCAGGGTGTAAGACTCCGAGTCCAGCAGGAGATGGCGCAGCGGCGTGCCCGGAATCGGGGAGAGGTGCGCCGCGAAGACCTTCCCTTCCACTTCTACCCGCTCGCCATCCACCACGACCTCGAGCGTCCGGCCCCCAACCGTCACGAAGTACTTCATACCGCCTCCAACAGGGCCACCGACTCGACGTGGGCGGTCTGGGGGAAGAGGTCGAACGCGCGGAGGGCGGTAAGGCGGTAGGGCGGCGGAGCGGACGAGTCGGACAGGACGGACGGGGCGGTCAGACGGGCCAGGTCGCGAGCCAAGGTGGCCGGATCGCAGGAGACGTAGACCACTCGTCGTGGGCCAGCGGCCCGAATCGCGTCAACGACACGGGCATCCATTCCGGTGCGGGGCGGATTGGTGATCACCATGTCGGGACTACGCAGCCGATCAACCAGGTGTTCGGCCCGGCCTACATGGCGTTGTACCCTATCAGCAGGCACACTGTGCTGCCGCTCCGCCGCCGCTACCGCGCGCCCATCTAGCTCGACGCTCTCGACGTTCGCTCCCCGCGCGGTCAGCATCTCGCTGGTCTCGCCGATTCCAGCATAGAGATCCCAAACATGCTGATTTGCGACTTCGCCGAGCTGGTCAACCGCGAAGCGGCGGATCTGGTCGCCGAGGCCGGGATGAACCTGTTCGAAAACGGTGGCGGGGTAGGCGGTGGGCGCCCCGGCCACGACGCGAGGCGCGCCGCCCTCGGGTGACCACCAGATCGTCGCCGTTTTGCCCTGAGCCGCCAGCCGGTCGTGCAGTGCCTGCGCCTCGCTCCAGCTGCGCTGCCCCATGACTTGAACGATGAGGTGGTGGCCGCCCTCCCGATCGAGTCGCAGCACCACCGTCTTGGCGGCCGCAGGCAGGAGGCCGCGATGGCTCCGCACTTCTTCCCACAAATCCATCAGTGCCGGCGCCGTGATGTGGCAGCGGGTGAGATCAAACAGCTCGCCCGGGCGATCGTAGCGATGCAGTCCGATCCGCCGGCCCGCCGCGGCGACCGCCAGCGTGAGCTTGCTGCGATAGCCCCATTCGCGATCCGAAGGCTCGACCTCAGGATCATCGATCTCGAGGCGGCCGATCCTGCGCAGCGCGTCGCCAACAATCGCCCGCTTCGCCGCCAACTGATGCTCGTTTGTCAGGTGTTGCAGCTGGCAGCCGCCGCATTCGTCCTCCTCGTAATGAGGACAACCCGGCTGGGTTCGCCCGGGTCCCGGCTCCACGACTCGGAGAAGTCGAGCGCGGGCGAATCTTCCATGAAGCTGAAGGTTGTTGAGCTCGACCAGATCTCCGGGTGCAGTGCGAGGGACGAACACCGTCCGCCCATCGCCCAGCTTGCCGACTCCGTCACCTCCGGCGGCGATCCGGGCGATGTTCACCGTTTCCCGCGCCGACTCGACCGGGCTCACCTGAGGCCCTCCAGTCGTGCGGTTCGGGCCCAGCCTCCGCTGTTGCTCGCACCGTCGGCCGGGATGGGCTTCCGCGACTGTCGAGCTCCTTCCTCCGCGAGCGCCGCCGCCACCGCGAGGGCGATCATGTGAGGCGGTTCTTCGCTCGGCTGCATGAGATCAGTGCGGCGGTCGAGGAACTGGCTGTCGATGTCGCCTTCCAGGAACGCGCGATCGCCCAGCAGCCGCAGATGGAATGACTGGTTCGTCGCGACGCCGACGACGACCAGTTCCTGCAGCGCGCGCCGCATCCGATCGATCGCTTCCGCGCGGTCGGGGCCCCACACGATGACCTTGCCGAGCAGGGAGTCGTAGAAGAGCGTGATATCGTTGCCGGTCTCGAACCCGCCGTCCCAACGGACTCCGGGACCCGCTGGGGGCCGGAGGTATTCGAGGCGTCCAGTTGAAGGCAGGAAGCCGTTCGCGGGATCCTCACTGGTGATGCGACATTCGAGCGCCCAACCTCGGGGAACGAGCTCATTCCCAGGGAGCCGCATCGGGAGACCCTGGGCGATCCGCAGCTGTTCTCGAACCAGATCCACGCCGTAGACCAGCTCGGTCACTGGATGCTCGACCTGGATCCGGGTGTTCATCTCGAGAAAATAGAAGGCGCCGTCCGGGGCGAGGAGGAACTCACAGGTTCCGGCGCCGCGGTATTCCACCGCTTGGGCCGCAGCCACCGCCGCAGCACCCATCCGCTCTCGAAGTTGCAGTGACACAGCAACAGAAGGCGCCTCTTCGACCAGCTTCTGGTGACGACGCTGCACCGAGCATTCACGCTCACCCAGATGGGCCGTGCGAAGGTGATCCGCGAGGACCTGGATTTCGATGTGACGCGGCCGCTCCACGTATTTCTCGAGGTAGACACTCGCGTCGCCGAAAGCCTTGAGCGCCTCGGACGCGGCAGCTTCGAGCGCCCCGTCCAGTGCCCCGGGCTCGCGCACCACGCGCATTCCCCGACCCCCTCCGCCGGCGGAGGCTTTGACGAGAACCGGGAACCCGATTTCCCGCGCCGCCTTTCCTGCCTCCGCCCCGCTCACCGCGACCGTCAGACCCGGCACGATGGGAACTCCCGCCGCGGCCATGCGGCGGCGGGCCTCCGTCTTGTCTCCCATCGCCCGAATGGCGTCCGCCGACGGTCCCACAAAAATCAATCCGGCCTCGCTCACGGCTTGGGCAAAGGCCGGACGCTCGGCC